>JADHLJ010000252.1 GCA_016780745.1 Alphaproteobacteria bacterium
ACGATCACGATGACCAGAAGCGCGCCGTCGCGGAGGAGTTCGCGCCGCTTGGCGGGCCTCACGCGGACCAGACCTCGCCGAGGAAGCGCAGCCAGTTCTCGCCAAGCACGCCCCGGATGCGTCCCTCGGACCAGCCGGCGCGCTCCATCGCGGGGATGAAATTGCGGAAATCCCCGAGGGTTTCCAATCCCTTGGGCATATCCGGAACTTTCTTATGCGGGATCGAGGTCGAGCGCCCCTTGCCCTTGTCCGAGGAGAGATAGTTGAAAAACCCGATATCCTGATCCTGCACCCAGTCCGTGCCGATCCCGGCATTGGCCTCGCCCACGATGTCGATCAGGTAGTCCATCGCCGCGACACAGTCATCGACGGTGCTGTCCTCGCCCTTGGGCAGGAACGGGGTATAGCTCGCGAAACCGACAAAGCCGCCGGCATCGGCGATGGTCTTGAGCTGGTCGTCGGTCTTGTTGCGGGCATGCTGTTTCAACATCGGACAGCAATGGGTATAGGCGACCGGAACCTTGGAATGCTTTATCGCGTCATCACTGGTGACCGGGCCGACATGGGACAGATCCACCAGAATGCCGAGCCGGTTCATCTCGTCGACGACATGGCGGCCAAAGTCGCTCAAGCCGCCGTCGCGGCTCTCCCAGCAGCCGGAACCGACAAGATTCTGGCTGTTATAGGTCAGCTGCATCACCCGCACGCCGAGATCACGAAACAGCGCGAGATTGTCGACATCATTGTCGATGCCGCTGGTGTTTTGCCAGCCAAGAATGATCCCGACCTTGCCCTCGGCCTTTGCGCGCTGGATATCGGCGGTGGAATGAACCTGCAGGATCAAATCATCATGCTCGACGAACCAGCGCTTCCACTGGGCGATATTGGCCATGGTGGCGCGGAAGTCATGCCAGACACAGCAGGTACAGTTGGCGGCGGTGATGCCGCCCTTGACCATGTCCTCGAAGATCGCCCGCGAGAAATTCGCGATCACCAGTCCATCGATCAGAACCGCGTCGTCATATGAATTCGCCATGCACCCGCTCCCTTCGCCAGCGCGCCATTATAGGAAAACCCCGAGGTCATTCCAGAGGCGGCGTTCGGACGGTCGCTTAAAGCCCTGCCTCGGTCTTCAAGCGTGTGGATGAGCGTTTAAAATCCAGTCGTCATTAGACAGCCGCCGCCCTGATGAAGATCAGGGCTTCTTCCGTGCTCCTGGCCAGGACACCAGGGGGCGGAACTTCCAGCGGCGCGGCGACGGCACCCGAGAGCGGCAAGAGCCCTGATCGTCATCAGGGCGACGGAACCAAGGGGGCGACGGGGAGAACGCGGAGACGGCAAGGAAACCGCGCCATCCCCCCCGTCGCGCCGGCGAAAGCCGGGGCTTGTGGCAAACGGTGTTGAGCCCCTGTTTTCACAGGGGCGACGGGAATGGAGGGGCGACGGAACCTAGGGGGCCACGGGAGAGAAACCCCGAAATCTGTACGCTCGTCGAAAGGCCCGTGTTTTCTCCGAAGGTCATTCCAGCGGCGGTGACCACGCGTCGTTCTCGGGGATCTCGTCTCCCAGCAATTCCGCCTCGGCATGGGCGTGCAGATCCGCCAGATGGGCCGGGAAATCCTCGTTGAATATCTCCGCCGCGATGCCGCGCGCCAGCCTGTCGGCGCCGTCGCTGACACAGGGGATATCGCCGCTGACATTGCCGTGACTGACGGTCGCCGCGAAGGTGAAGTTGTGTAGAGCGTTCAAGAATGGCGCGGCGCCGGGCGCCCGTTCGCGGAACTCGAAAGCCGGACCGAGGTCGGGGAAATCCAGGAACTCCTCCAGAAACCGGCCATCGGCGTTGTCGACCCCGTGCCGGAAGGTGGCGATCGCGTCCGCGAAACCGCGAGTCTCCTCGGGCGCGGCAACGTCGATGAAGAACCCGGTTCCCAGGATCACATGATCAAGGGTCAGAGTCTCCGCCCCTGCGGTGAGAACGATTTGCTCGCCCGACCAACGCGCGTCGGTAACCTCGGCGTCCAGATGCAGCGCGACATTCCGGTGGCGCCAAACCCGGCGCACGGAATCGCGTGGCGGCGCGACCCGATAGCGGAACACATAGGAGAGCAGATCGAGCCGGGCCTCGGTGGGCAAGCTCGGAAAGCCGTGGGTGAAGCCCGGATAATTCGTGCTCTTCATCTTGTTGATCCGAGGCACCTCGGGCGCGCGGACGATCACATGGACCCGCGCCGCGCCAGCCTCCAGCGCCGAGGCGGCGTTATCCACCGCCGAGGCGCTCATGCCGATCACCGCGACGGATTTTCCGGCCATCGCCTCGAAATCGATATCCTCGGAGCTGTGTCGGCACTTGGGTCCGAGAAAGCCGGAGAGCGGCGCCGGCACGCGCGGCCGCGCCATGCCCTCGCGGCCCGTCGCCAGAATGACCCGCCGCGCCGCGATGGTCTCGGCGCCGGAAGGCCCGTTCACCTGGAGGTCAAAGCCATGCGCCGCCGGGTCCAGGCGTTCAAGATGGGTTTCGTTCTCGACCGGGATCTCCAGAACATCGCGGTACCAGATCAGGTAGTCCATCCAGATATCGGTCGGTATCCGGCCCAGCGCCTCCCAGGCGTCGAGGCCGCGCGAGGCTTCGTACCAGGCGCGGAAGGTCAGGTTCGGCATGCCCAGGGCCGGGCCCGCCAGGTGCTTAGGCGAGCGCAGGGTCTCCATCCGGGCATAGGTGACCCACGGCCCCTCGCGCCCGGGCTCGCCGCCATCGATAATCCGGATATTGAAGATACCCGCCCGGCGCAGCGCGAAGCAGGCCGCGAGGCCGCACATGCCGGCGCCGACAATCACCACGTCAACAATGGGTTTGCCATCGCCGGCCCGCCGAGGCTTCACCCAATCATTCGGCGGGTATTGCAGCAGATCCAGATCATGGCGCAGCCGCGCCGCCAGGGCGGCAAGGCCAATCGGGGGCTGGGACACGGCTCGGATACTCCATCGGCGGGAAAAAGCGCGTAGCGACATTTATCGCTCTAGCGCCGGTTTTGAAACCTCGGCATTGTTGGAGCAACGAGCCCACCGATCAATCCCGGATCACTCCATGAGCCATCGTATCGTTCTTATCCACGCCGTGCCGATGGCGATCGAGCCCGTCGGTGATGCCTTCAAGCGGATCTGGCCCGAGGCCGAGGTCGTAAACCTGCTCGAGGATTCCCTCAGCCATGACCGCGCCGCCACCGGCCATCTGGACCGGGCCATGATGGATCGTTTCCGAGTGCTGGGCGACTACGCCTTGTCGATCGGCGCCGACGGTATCCTGTTCACCTGCTCGGCCTTTGGACCGGCCATCGAGATGGTCGCGAGGGACGCGCCGGTGCCAGTGCTGAAACCGAACGAGGCGATGTTCGACGCGGCGTTGGATATCGGCGCCCGCATCGGCATGCTCGTTACCTTCCAGGGTAGCGTCGCCTCGATGCGCGATGAGTTTCAGGAGATGGCCGCCGGCCGCGGACTTGAAGCGGTGATCGAGCCGTGCCTGGTCGAGGAAGCGATGATGGCGCTGCGTCAAGGCGACGGCGAGCGGCACAACGCGCTGCTGGTCGAAGCCGCGCCGACATTGGCCGATTGCGACGCGGTCATGCTGGCCCAGTTCTCCACCGCCCAGGCCAAGGACGCGGTCGCCGAGGTGCTCGGTGTCCCGGTGCTCACCGCGCCGGACGCGGCGGTCGAGCGCATGAAGGCGGCGGTTCTCAATCACTGAAGCAAACCCGCCCGAGCATTTTCGGCGACACCCAGCCACGCGAGGTTCCCATGAGCAAACTGAATAAACTCACCGCCACCGAGGCCGCCGCCGGGCTGGCGCGAGGCGACTTTTCCGCCGCCGATTTGATGCAGGCCTGTCTGGATCGGGTCGCCGCGCGCGAGGACGATGTCCGGGCCTGGGCCTATATCGACCCGGATAAGGCGATGGCCGAGGCCCGAGCCGCCGACGCGGCGCGCGCCAGGGGTGAGGCGCTCGGCCCCCTGCATGGACTTCCCGTCGGTATCAAGGACATCATCGATACCGCCGACATGCCGACCGAGAACGGCTCGGCTTTGTTCGAGGGCCGGCGTCCCAACGCCGATGCCACCTCCGTCGCCGCTTTGCGGGCCGCCGGCGCCATCATCATGGGCAAGACCGTCACCACGGAGCTGGCCAACACCAATCCCAGCAAGACCAGGAACCCGCATAATCTGGCGCATACCCCGGGCGGTTCCTCCGCCGGCTCCGGTGCCGGCGTGGCGGATTTTCACATGCCTCTCGCGGTCGGCACGCAGACCGGCGGCTCGGTGATCCGGCCGGCCTCGTTCAACGGTGTTTACGGCCTGAAACCGACTCTCGGCCTGATCCCGCGCGGCGGCACCCTGTTGCAGTCCCACACCCTGGATACCTTGGGCGTTTACGGCCGAAGCCTCGAGGATCTGGCGTTGATCACCGACAACCTGTCGATCCCCGAGCCGCAAGACCCCCAGACCTATCGCGGCGGGCGCGGCTCTCTCATGGCGGCGCTGGCGGAGCCGGGGCCGAGCCAACCGCGTTTCGCCTTCATCGAGACCCCGGCCTGGGACCGGGCGGATGACGGCGCCAAGGCGGCGATCGCCGATGTCGCGGCTCGCCTGGGCGACGCCTGCGCCAAGGAGACCCCGCCATCGCCCTTCGACCGCATTCTGGAGCTGCATGGCGCGGTCTTCGCGGCGGAGAACGCGCATTACTACGGCGGCTATCTTCGCGAGCGCCCGGACCTGCTCAGCGACAAGATCAGGACGCGGCTGCAAGCGTCGTATGACATCCCGGCCCGCGACTATGTCGAAGCCTTGAACGAGCGCGAGGTGATCAACGAGGCGATCGAAGCCTTGCTGACCCGCTATGACGCGATCCTGTGCCTGCCGGCGACCGGCCCCGCGCCGCGCGGTTTCGAGACCACGGGCGACGCGGCCTTCAACAGTCCCTGGACCTATCTCGGCGTGCCCTGCGTCTCGCTCCCGCGCCTCACCGTCGACGGCATGCCGCTGGGCGTGCAACTGGTCGGCGGGCGCGGCGCCGAGGGCCGACTGCTGCGCACCGCGCGCTGGCTCGACGGTTTTCTCGCCTAGAGCCGGATCCGTGCGCTAAGCCCTCTCCCCATCCTCGCTCCGTCGCCCTGATGAAGATCAGGGCTTCGTCCCTGCTTTTGGCCAGGGCAACCCGACTCGTCGCGCCGGCGAAAGCCGGGGGCTTGTGGCACGCGGTGTTAGGCCCCTGTTTCCACAGGGGCGACGGGGATCAGCGGTGACGGGGGAACGTGGTGGCGGGAAGGCGGATGATCATCAGGGCATGACAGGGCGCGGCCGCCGCGATACCGTAAGCCGAAACCTTTACCAGGAGCCATGAATGGTCGCCACGCATCATCTTCCCGCCTCCGCCGAGACGGTCCATTGGGGCTATTTCGATGCTGGGCTCGACCCCGTGCTGGAAGTCGCGTCCGGCGACACAGTGAACCTCGAATCGGTTTCCGGCGGCCCCGAGACCTTGCCCGGCGAGGGCTATCACATCCCGCCGGAGCTTCTGGAGGTTCACGCCAAGGTGCCACGCAAGATGCCGGGGCATATGCTGACCGGCCCGATCCACGTCACCGGGGCCAAGGCAGGCCAGGTCCTCCAAGTGGATATTCTGGATGTCGGCCTGCGTCAGGACTGGGGCTATAATTTCGTCCGCCCGCTATCGGGTGGTCTGCCCGGTGAGTTCGACGAGACCACGCATATGACCATCCGCCTGCACGACGACACCAACGAGGGCGAGCTGCCCTGGGGCACGCGGCTCCCACTTCGCCCGTTTTTCGGAGTCATGGGCTGCGCGCCGCCGCCGGCCTGGGGGATGATCAGCTCGATCCAGCCACGCGCCCATGGCGGCAACATGGACAATAAGGAGTTGATCGCGGGCACCACGCTGTATCTGCCGATATTCGTAGACGGCGCGCGGTTTTCCGCCGGCGATGGTCACGGCTGTCAGGGCGACGGCGAGGTTTGTGTCACCGCGATCGAGACCGCGCTTTCCGGCTCGTTCCGCCTCACGGTGCGTGACGACATGCGCCTGGATCTACCCCGGGCCGAAAACGCCGACGCCTTCATTACCATGGCCTTCGACGAGGATCTCGACGACGCGGCCAAGGAAGCGCTGCGGCAGATGATCGCGCTGATCGTCGCGCGCACCAATCTCAACCGCGCCCAGGCTTACGCGCTTTGCTCGCTCGCCGCGGACTTGCGAGTCACGCAAATCGTCAACGGCAACAAGGGTGTGCATGTCATGTTACCGAAGTCAGCACTTTGATGGAGAGCCCCCATGCTTAGGGATCATGGCCGCTACGCCTATTCCAGCCTGCCGAACCGGCCCAAATACGAATGGCCGAACGGGGCCAAGGTCGCGGTCTATGTCGCCATGAATATCGAGGCTTTCAGTTATGGCGAAGGCAAGGGCGCGGCCATCGCGCCGCCGGACCAAGCCCTCAGCCACAGCATCTATTCCTGGCGCGACTATGGTAATCGGGTCGGTTTCTGGCGCCTGATGGACATGTTCGACGATCTAGGGATTCCCGCCCAGCATCAGATCAACACCGCGATCTACGATGCCTGTCCGGATATCCCGGAGCGAATTCGCGCGCGTGGAGACGAGTTCCTCGGGCACGGTGTCTCCAACTCGGAAGAGCAAGGCGGGCTGCCCGAAGCCGACGAACGCGCGCTGATCCAGGCGTGCACCCAGACCATCACCCAGCGCGAGGGCAAGGCACCGACCGGTTGGATGAGCCCGTGGCTTTCCAACAGCGAAGTCACCATGGATCTGCTCCAGGAGGCCGGCTATCGCTATGTCATGGACTGGACGATGGACGATCAGCCGATCTGGATGAAGACCCGGAACGGTCGAATTCTGTCCATGCCCTACCCGGTTGAGGCCAACGACAATCGGGGGATCGTCTGGTACCGCTATACCTCGGAAGAATTTACCGACATGCTGATCGATAATTTCGACGAGATGCTGGAGCAAGCCGAGCGCGACGGACATCCAGTCGTTTGTCCAATCTCCCTGCACCCCTTCGTCGTCGGGCGCCCCTACCGAATCCGCCAGTTACGCCGGGCGTTCGAGCATATTCTAAAGCAACGAGATCGGATCTGGCTCACCCGGCCGGGTGACATCTGCCAGCATATCGAGGCGCTTCCACCAGGCACGGTTCCAACACTCTAAGCTGTCTAGTGCCAGGTCGCTAGCGCGGAGATTAATCTTCAGGCCGTGGCGATGCGCGCCATGGCCACCGAGAGGGTCGATGCGTCACCCGCGCCGTGGCTTTCACCCACGCCCTCGGCCAATGCCCGATAATACTCCAACAATGTGGTTCGCAACATCGACGACATGCTAGCGTCACCACGCTCGCTCACGATCGTCTCGCATAACGCATCAAGGCTGAGGCCTTCCCAGCGGCAGATATCAAGCAGACCATCCCAAACCGGTTGTTCGAGAACGATTGTCGTGCGTCGATCATCGAT
>JADHLJ010000253.1 GCA_016780745.1 Alphaproteobacteria bacterium
CGCACCGATCCTGTCGCCTCGGGGCACCATGTTCGTCGCGACCGAGGAAACCACGGGGTTTCTACGCGCCGAATATGACGAGGTCAGCCAGCTTAGCACGAGCGTCAGGATGCTCGAAGCCGAGGAGACGCATGCGCTGCATCCCGCCTTGAATCGGGATCTGATCGTCGCTGGGCTCTATTCGCCCGATGACAAGGATATCGATGTCGCCGCCCTGCATTGGGGTTATCTGCGCGGCGCCCGGGCACGGGGCGCGAAACTGATCGGCGACGCCGAACTGATCTCACTTGAAAAGCAAGGCGCGGATTGGCGCGCGGTAACCCGCGAGGGAGAGTTTGCCGCGCCGATCGTCATCAACGCGGCGGGTGCCTGGGCCGATGAAGTTGGTGGGATGGTCGGGGCAAAACCGATCGGACTGGTGCCGAAGCGCCGGACCGCCTTCACCTTTGACGCGCCGCCGGACCTGGATCTGCCTCGCCTTCCCGGTGTGATCGCGGCGGACGAATCCTGGTATATGAAGCCCGAGGCGGGCCATATGCTCGGTAGCCCGGCGGATGAAACGCCGTCGGTGCCCTGTGACGCCCAGCCCGAGGAACTTGATCTCGCCATCGCCATCGACCGGATTGAGACCCACGCGACGGTGACGGTGGGGCGCCTGGTCAGCAAGCGCGCGGGTTTGAGGTCCTTCGTCGCCGACAAGACGCCGGTGGTGGGGATGGAGCCGGGTCTTGACGGTTTCTGCTGGTGCGCTGGGCAAGGCGGATACGGTATTCAGACGGCCCCGGGGATGGGCCAGGCGACGGCGGCCCTGGCAACCGGCGCGACATTTCCCGCCACGCTCTTGGCCGAGGGTGTTTCCGCCGAGGAGCTGAGCCCGGCGCGCCCGGCCCTGGCGGACGCCGTGCGTTTCAGACCCGCCGACTAGCCTCGTCCCTTGATGCGCCGAGAAAGGCCCGGCGCAATGTGTCGGCCATGCCGTCGACAGCGGGCGAGGTGGCGCCGGCGCGCCGCCGCAATATGACCCGGGACGGCGGTAGTTCCGCGAACCCCTCTTCGGGCGAGAGCACCCGGACGCCGACCGGCAAGGTCTCGCGGCCTAGGACCCCGATGGCAAGACCGGCGTTGATGGCGGCGGCGACCCCGGCGATCCCGGCGCTGGTATAGGCGACGCGATAGGCCCGGCCCGACCGCTCCAAAACCTCGATGGCCCGGTCATGCCACCAGCACGCGGCGTCGAAAAGCGCCAGGGGCAGGGGATCGCGTTCATGCGCCAAATGCCGTGAAGAAGTTGCCCAGACCGTCGGCTCATGGCCCAGAAGCTCGCCGTCACCCTTATCCATATCGCCAATCTCCACCGCGAGGTCGAGGCTTCCCCGCGCGACTTGATCGTACAGAGTAGGGCACGAGGCGCAGGTCACCGTCACTTGAACGAGAGGATGCAGGTCCGCGAACCGCGCCAGGATACCGGGCAGGAAAGGCGAGCCATACTCATCGGGAATGCCGACGCGAACCCCGCCGTCCAGCGCTTCTCCGGTCACCGCCGCCGCCGTCTCGTCAAGCATCGCCAGAACCCGACGGCTTTTGGAAAGCAGAACATCGCCGGTATAGGTGAGGGAAAGGGTGCGGCCAGTACGCAGAAACAAAGGCGCGCCGATGCTTTCCTCCAGCCGTTTCATTTGCATGCTGATCGCCGATTGCGTGCGCCCCACCACATCGGTGGCGGCGGTAAAGCCACCGGCGTCGGAGATCGCGACGAAGGTTCTGAGAAGGTCGCTGTCCAAGGCCATGGTGTTTTCAATTGTTCAATAATTTTGATGATCATTATCAAAACTATTCGTTTCACTAATGTCAAATCATCCCGCACCTTCCCGCGAACTTATAACCACGGGAGGTCGGCATGCGCGAAAACCAGGCGGCGAGAAGCGAACGGTTGCGCCGGCTTCCCTGGCCGTGCATCGATGCTCTTATCCTCGGAGGTTTGTTCATGACCCTGTTCGTCGAGACGGTGGTGGAGACCGCCCTGTTCGTCGCCGAGAATCTGTTATTCGTTGCCCCGATCGTGATTTTCGCGATCCTGCTGTCTTCCGCGATCAGAGCGAGCGGCGCGGATGGGTTGATCACCCGCGCCTTCGAGGATCGGACCTTGGCGATGATTGCCGCCGCCTCGGCGCTTGGCGCGATCACGCCGGTCTGCGGGATCGGTGTGTTGCCGATCATCGCGGGCTTGCTGGCGGGCGGCGTCCCCTTGGCACCGATCATGGCTTTTTGGTTGTCCTCGCCGATTACCGATCCGGCCATGTTGACGGTGACCGCCGGATTGCTCGGCCTGCCCTTTGCCATCGGCAAGACCGCGATCGCCTTTGGTATCGGATTGTTCGGCGGCTTCGCGACCCTTGCCGTCACCGCGCGCGGGGGCTTCGCGTTGGCGGCGCGGGCTGATGGTGGCGTGGGCGTTGCGGCTGGGAGTGGAGCCGGTGCTGATGCCGCGTGTTGCGGGCCGTTAACGGTGATGTGGCCGTTCTGGCGCGACACCGCGCGGCGTCGACAGTTTCTCGTGGAGGCGCGCGGAACCGCGTGGCTAATGCTGAAATGGCTGACAATTGCCTTCGCCTTGGAGGGTCTGTTGCGCTCTTACCTGCCGCCGGAGTTGATCGTCGATTTCGTCGGCGGCGACACGCCCTGGGCGATTCCGATCGCGGTGACCATCGGCGCGCCGATCTATCTTGACGGCTATGCCTCGCTTCCCCTGGTCCGGGGGCTGATCGAGCTCGGTATGGCGCCGGGGGCGGCGATGGCGTTCATGGTCGCGGGCGGCATAACCAGCCTCTATGCGTCGGTCGCGGTGTGGGCGCTGGTCAGCCGCACGGTCTTTGTCTGGTATGTATCGCTGGCGGTGGTCGGCTCGGCGCTGGGCGGCTGGGCCTACGGCCTGGCGGTTGCTTAGCGAACCGGAGCGAGTCTATCGATTTTGCCCCGGAACCCACAGCACGTCGCCGGCGCCCTTGTCGTTGACATGGCGTGCCAGCACGAAGAGATGGTCGGACAACCGGTTGATGTATTTCACCGCCAGCGGGTTGATCCGTTCCACCTCGGCCAGTCGCGTGATGTCGCGCTCGGCCCGGCGCGCCACGACCCGGGCGTGATGCAGATGCGCCGCCAAGGCCGAACCACCTGGCAGAATGAAGGACGACAGGGGCGCGAGCTCGGCGTTCATCGTGTCGATCTCCGCCTCCAGCCGATCGATCTGGCCCTGAACGATTCTCAGCGGTGGGTATTTGGGGTTCTCGGCCTCGGGCGTGCAGAGATCGGCGCCGAGGTCGAATAGGTCGTTCTGAATCCGAGCCAGCATCGTGTCCACCGCGCCCGCCGAGCCGGTGACGTCAACCGAGTGCAGCCGGGCGATACCGAGTACCGCGTTGGCTTCGTCAACGGTGCCATAGGCCGTCGGTCGATCGGAATGCTTGGCCACCCGCGCGCCATCGCCGAGCGAGGTCTGCCCGGCGTCTCCGCCCCTGGTGTAGATCTTCGTCAGCTTGACCACGGATTATCCATTCATCTCGATGCACGCGCCACCAGGGCGTCAGTCCTTGGCCAGGGCCATGAGAATAACCACCAGTAATACCGCGATGCCTTGGAACAACACCCGATAACGCATGAAGACATTGGAGCGCCGTGGGCCGTCCTCGCCGCCACGCGCGAAGGATATAAGACCAGTGGCCAGGGTCCCGAAGACCAGCACCATGGCAACGATGAGGAGCGCGATGATATAGCCGTTCATCCTGGGGATATAACCTTGGCGCGCTGGCCCCGCAATCGCAACGATCCAGAACGGGCCGCTTGCGCGGGAAATTCGACGGTGGCTTTGCAGGGTTCGCTACATCTGGTATTGCTCTTCGCTAGTACATCTATTTGTTGATGATTGATGCTCGACGATTCCACAGTGACTTTCGCGCGAGGTAACGCGGCCGGTCCCCTTTCCGGAGAGGCTCGGGGCAAGCCCTATGTCGTGCCCTGTCCGTCGGACTTTCGCGACCAAGTAACGGCTCTGGCCGACAAACGCGGCGTGAGTGCCGGTGATCTGGCCCGCGCGGTTCTGTTGCTTTTGCCCGCGGACGCCCTGGCGCGTGTTCCCGATCCGGGTGAGCCAGCGGCCGATGATCGCGAGGTTGTGACCTTGCGCTCGGGTCCATCGAAAGGGCGTGTCCTGCGCCGCAAGCCGCGGCTTCAGGTCCGGTTGCCCGGCGGTTATTCGATGACGGATCTGCGGCGCGCGCTGTCCCTGGCGCTTGACCTTGCCGAGGGCGAACAAGAGATTGCGCTGGAGAACGACACCGACAAGGCGGCGCGCGCGGAAATGGAACGAGCCGGCGCGCGGGCGTCTGAAGAAATCGAAAGCCTACATCGGATCATCGAGACAATCCGCCTGCGCCCGGTGGAGAAGGGCGTCACCTCGCGCGGTGACGCGCTACATGCGCTGGGATTCTCGCCCTATGCCATGCCGGACCGTGCGGAGATCAAATCCCGCTTTCGCCAACTGGCGCGGATCTACCACCCCGACGCCCCCTTCGGCGACCACGCGGTAATGAGCCAACTGAACGAGGCGCTGGAGCGGTTGATTCCGTTTTGAGGTGGTCCTGGGTTCAGGTCCAGTCCATGCGGCCATGATCGCGGATCACTTGCACCGAAGGGCGGGTGTCTTGCTCACAAAAAACGATGATGTTTGGAGACGGGTGCCTCGCGCTGGGCACGTGAATGCCGTCCGCGCCGAGAAAGAAACAGGCTTCGGCGATTTCCTGGGATCGCGGATATTCGCTCTTCCGGTCCCAATAGGACGCGCCACCATATCCTTCGACCCGCATCCCCACCTCCTTCAACGCGTCCACGGTCTGGAAGGTGATCATGGCTGATAGATGCGCCTTCAGTTCGTAGAGCCTGAAGTGAACCTTGGACGGAGGGATTGGTTGCCCACGAAACAGAGGAAACCGGCGCTCTTCGACCGCCGCCTCGCGCGTCGCGGAAGTGTAGAGAACATCGAACGATCGGTCGTCCCAGCGCCCACCCCCTCGCGCGCAAACCAGCGGGTCACGTCCTTCGACCACCGAACGCCAGACAGGTTCCTCGAACGGAACCTGCTCCAATCGCTCGAGCGCATCGAGCAGGGCGCTATCTCGGATATGAGATGCCATCCCTAAATGTAAGCGTCCGCGTCGAGGCGATCGAGAATGTTCAAGACCTCTTCCGAGCGGTCTTGGTGAATGAGATCAATCGCGCGTTCTCCGTCCAACTGGGGGTGAATGGCATAAAGCCAGGCGCGGGTCTCCTCGGCGGAGTAATACTCACTCAAGCGCATGACGACGTAGTGCAGATCGGAGATCGCCAACTGCGTCTTCGGGTGCGGTGACTTATGGCCATTGTTCCAGCGCGATACCGTGGCTTTGGAGACATCGGAAAAGTTCGCGATATCCACACCCTTCAACCCACCGGCGATCTCAAGATCGTTGAGGAACCGGGCAACCGGTTTTTCCGCGGTCATGGAGTGAACCTTTCAGTTTCACTCATTATGAAATGTGAAACTGAAAGGTTCAAGTCGTGCGACCCTCTAATACGTGAACGGTCCCGCGCCGGTCTTCTTGGCTTGGGTGATGTGATCGACCGCCGCCGTGACGCCGCCGCTGGCATAGGGGATGTTGAGGTAGCCAAGCGTCGACTCGACCGCGCCCAGCGCTCCGTAAAGCATAGGGGCGTTGGTGTCGCCCATATGGGCGATGCGGAAGGCCTTGCCGTCGAAGTCGCCGAGACCGCCGCCGAGGCCGGCCATCATCTCGTCGCGACACACCACCCGGATGTCGTTGGCGTCGATGCCGTCGCCGGTGCGGATCGTGGTCACGCCAACCGAGCGTTCCCGAGGCTCCGAGGCGTTGAGATAAAGCGCGCCGGCCTGGCCCCAAACCTCGACCGCGGCGTGGGTCGCGCCGGCCAGGACACGATGACGCTCGAAGACCGTCTCCAGGCCTTCCTCGAAAAGCATGTTCAGGGATTCGCGCATGCCAAAGACCATCAACTGAGGCGCGGTGCCGCAGAATTTGCGGTAATGCGCGGCCTCCATACGGGTTTTCCAATCCCAATAATGCCGGGGCATCTTGGTTTTCAGGGTGACGTCCAGCGCCTTTTGGCTGGCGGCGACGATGCCGAGGCCCGGTGGCATCATCATGCCCTTTTGCGAGGCACTGACGGTAACGTCGATGCCCCAATCGTCCATCCGATACTCACACGTGCCGAGTGCCGCGACGGTATCGACCAGTAGCAGCGCCGGATGGCCTGCGGCGTCGATGGCCGCGCGGACCGCCGGGACGTCACAGGTAATGCCGGTCGCGGTGTCGGTATGGACAAGCAGAATGCCCTTGATCTCGCCCTTGGTGTCTTCCTTAAGACGGGCTTCGACGGCCTCGGGCCGGAGCGCGCGGCGCCAATCACCGGGGATGGTCTTGACCTCCAGATGCATGGCGCGGGCCATGGTCGACCAGGAATTCGAGAAGTTGCCGCTTTCCGGCACCAGCACCTTGTCGCCCGGCTCGAACACGTTCGAGAGCGCGGCCTCCCAGGCGCCATGGCCGTTGGAGGCATAGAGGAAAATTTCGCCCTTGGTCTGGATCACCTTGCGCATGTCCAGAAAGCAGGATTTGGAGACCTCCAGGAACTCGGGATCCGACAGATCCATGACCTGGCGGTGCATTGCTTGCAGGACCCGCTCGGGAACATTGGTCGGACCAGGGGTGTTAAGAAACTTTCGGCCTCGTTTGAGAGACATTCCAAACTCCGGATACTGCGAACGTGGGGGGTGTCGGCGTTCGACGCGACAAGGCCGGGACAATACTCCCGACGCGCGGCAAAGAAAAGGCGGAGTTTGGCCAATTTCGTGATCGCGCGCGTGACCGGGTCTTTTCCTGGCGCGCCTTGGGCCTTAGAGTGTCCGCGGTCGGAGGGTTCCGGCGCGAATCTCGTGGGATTGGAAGTCATGGCGGTTGAAACGGTTGATGCGGGTCAGGTGGCCCCGGTGAAGCTCTCGCGCAAGCAATTGGCCTGGCGGGCGGCGCGGGAAATACCCGATGGCAGCTATGTCAATTTGGGGATCGGCATTCCGACCCAATGCGCCGATCACTTGCCCGAGGACCGCGAGATCGTCTTGCACAGCGAGAACGGCATTCTCGGTTTTGGGCCGCGCCCACCCGAGGGCGAGGAAGATCCGGACTTGGTGAACGCCGGCAAGCAGCCGATCACCATGTCGCCCGGCGGCTCCTATTTCGTGCATTCGGAGGCTTTCGCGATGATTCGTGGCGGCCATATCGATATCGCCATGCTCGGAGCGTTTCAGGTTTCCGGTTCCGGGGATCTGGCCAATTGGACCACTGACAACCCGACCTTCCCGCCCGGTGTCGGCGGCGCCATGGACTTGGCGGCCGGCGCCAAGCAGGTCTGGGTGATGACTGATCATGTCACCCGCAAGGGCGAGCCGAGGATCGTCAATAAATGCAGTTATC
>JADHLJ010000254.1 GCA_016780745.1 Alphaproteobacteria bacterium
ACTGTGGGACGAGTTGTTCCCGGCCGAGCAGGCAAGGGTGCTGCAACTCCTGGTCGAGCGGGTCGAGGTTCACCCGGACGGGCTCGACCTGCGGTTCCGCATCGATGGTCTTCAGACCCTGGTTGCCGATATTGCCGCTGCCCGGAGCGATCGGATGGCCGCGTGATGTCGGGCGCCCGCCTTGATACCGGCGGCCGGATCCTCACGATCCGCGTGCCCATGACATTCACCACGCGCGGTGGGCGCAAACTGGTGATCGCGCCGGACGGTATGCCCTCCTGGGCAAAGCCACGGGCTCGGGTCGACAACACAATGATCAAGGCCCTGGGCCGGGCGTTCCGCTGGCGCAAGTTGCTGGAGGCCCGTGTTTACGTCACCGTCGAGGAGATCGCCGCGGCGGAGAAGATCAATACCTCCTATGTGAGTCGCATTCTCCGGCTGACGCTGCTGGCGCCGGAGATCGTCGAGGCGATCCTGGATGGGCGCCAACCGGCAGATATGACACTGGCGGGTTTGATGCGGCCGTTCCCGGTGGTGTGGCGGGAGCAGGCCCGAGCCCTGTCCGGCTGGAATCGCTGGACGGCGACGGTCGTGGCGATGATCAGGTCCGCTATCAGAGGAGTGTCCGCCGTAACTGGCGACAAGCAGAGGGTCTTTGTCGTGCCACAAGCGTTCATTTGCCGTCAGATCCATTACCGGACGCATGGGTGCTGGGGCACCAATCCCAAATTTTACGTTGACGCGCAGTGGCAACCATGATTCCGGCCCCGATACTGCGGATAGCTAACAATGTACCGGCGGACTGGGCCGTTTTCGCGCCGGTCCGCCCTTTGACATCCCTATTTTGCCTTTTTACCGTCGCTCAACCGCGCCGGTTTCCAGGCCATGGCATTCGCCGTCGCGGATATTTTCTCTTTTACTTGTTTGGGCTTTTTAATTTCTTTGTTGCCCCGCTTTTTGTTGCCTTTAGACATTGGGTCTCCTTTGCATGCGGGGCGAAACCAAGCCTTGAGATGCAAGACGTGTCGCTGGCCGCGAAATTTTCATTGAACGTCCACGATATACGTTCAATGGGTTGAATTTCTGATCCACCACCTTGATCCGAGCCTACCGATCGATGACGCCCCCAACGGGCATCGATACCTCCGTTGGAGTTTCTTGATCGGGGCCCGTGAACATTTGGCGCGCCGCCGCAAGGTCATCGTGTGTATCGATTTCCGTCCAATTCAAGCCGGTTATATCGAGCGCGTGAAAACTTGTGCCTTGCGCCATCAACTGCTCGTAAGCAGCCTCGTAGTAGTCCTGAAGATGACCGCGCCGCGTCATCATTTGAGTTAGTTCGGTGAATAAGTGTTTTGCGGTCTCCGCGCTGATTTTTTCGATTCCGATAGACTCCCCCATCGCGCGCTTCGGGTCGGCTGACTTACTTGCTTGAAGAATTCGCAACCGGTCGTCGACAATCACCTTCACTTCTTCTTGGTCGAGCTGAATATCACGGTCGATACACAGGGCATTTTGAAAATCGCTATCGATCAGATGGCGTAAAATTTCCGAGTCAAAAACAACATCCGCGTCAAATTTCACGAAGCCGGTGCCACCAAGGTTTTGCTCCGCAAGCATTAGGGAATAGCCTGTATTTGTCTCGGCGTATTTTTCATTGATGATAAAACTCACCCGCAATCCCGGAAATGTATCATTCACGAAGCGTCTGACCCGCTCGTGTAAATAGCCGAGGACCACGACAAACTCCGTGATACCGCATCTTTGGCAGTTGCGGATCATCCGCTCCAGAATTGGGATACCAGCAACTGACAGCAGGCATTTCGGGCAATCATCGGTGAGCGGCCGGATGCGGGATCCGATACCTGCCGCGAGTATGACGGCCTTGGACGGGATGTTGGTCGGGTTTTCCATGTTCAATATGGCTCCTCGCATGCGTCATCTCCGCGCTATTTTTGAATGGGGATTTTGTGGCTGTCACCAAGTCGACACCCACGTTGGATTGCCCGGTATACGCCAAGCAGGAACTGGCTGGCGGCGAAGACCCAGAGCATCGGCTCCAGCACGTCGAACAGCAGCGCCGCCGACAGCATGAAGATGAAAACACCCTCGTCGAATTGGAGAATCTTCCGTTGTTCCAGCAGGAACCACCTCAAGTTGGCCCGGAAGCCTACGCCCAGCCCGGCGATGATTTCGGATTTCTTCAGCAGCGCCACCCTCGATTGATAACCGGGGTCACGCGACGTTTCGATCTCGATGGCGACGTATTTCGTGTAACCCCTTAAACCGTAAAACCCGATGCCGACGAGAGCCAAGAATGCCGGCAAGATGTTGGAGGACTGAAGATAGGCCGCATAACCCGAGGCACCAAACCAAAGCGTGACTTGCACTTGGTCGGTCACCCGGTCGCAATAACTGCCGATCGACGAGGATACCTGGCGGTAGCGCGCCATTTGCCCGTCCATGCAATCGAGCATATGACTGAGGTGGATCAGAACCGCCGCCGCGACGAAATTCGCGGATCCTCCCACGAGAATGCAACCCGCGGCCAAGACCGCGACAAGGAACGACGTGGCGGTTATTCTGTTAGGAGTAATCCACGCGACCTCGACCGCGCCATAGTTGGCCGCAATCCCTAACGGGGCTGTGATGAAGGACGACCACCATTCGTCGTCACTGGTTTTTGTTTCCCACAGCCGAGCCAGTTTGCCGGTCATGAAGCTACAGACGCCAAGACGTCGTGATTGTCGGGGGCCAGTAAAAGGACCGGTCGCAGCGGCATGACCGGCACCATCAAATCCTCGGGTTCGACTTGTAGGGTCAAAAGGACATCCTTCAAGGTTCTCAGAAAGAACCGAATATCTAGTGCGGACATTTCACCAATATTACCGACCTGGAACACCTTTCCCTGGAAACAGCCTTTCCCCTCGTAGATGATGATCGATTTTTCCCGCAGGCGACGGCGAATATCGCCAACATTTATCGAAGGGGGCACACGGACCGTCGTCAAGATCGAGCACATGTCCCGCTCATCGATCAAAAATTCGAGATCCAGTTTGCGCATTCCACGGCGCAGTTGACCGGCACGGGCCAGGATCGCGGTAAAACGTTTCGTTACGCCTTCGCTCAGGATATTCGTGAGTGCCTGATCAAGTGCGTGGAACAACGGCATGGCCGGCGTGTTCGGCGTTTGAGAGCGCGTTTCGAGAAACTCATAGAATGTCGCGAGGTTCAGATATGTCGTATTCGCCTTGTGGGCCTTCAGTTTCTTGAATTCTTTTTCCTGGCCGATCACGAAGGACAGCCCAGGATAAGCGCCGATCGCCTTGGAACTGGAACTGGAGCAGAACGCGATATTGCAACTCTCCATATCGATCGGCTCGGCCCCAACGCTGCTGACGCCATCGACCACGAAGATGGCTCCATGCGCCTTCGCCAAGGCGCCAATCTCGGCCAAGGGGTTTAACATCCCCGAACAAGTCTCGTGATGGACCATTGCGATGACGTTGATCCTGTTGCGGCCTAGATAGGCTTCAATGACTCGCGGATCAAAAACGTCTCCCCAAGGCACCTCCATGAGATGGGTTTGGTCGTTGTGAATCAGCGAGGTTTTGTACAAACGTTCACCAAATTCGCCGTTCGATAGGATTAGGACGCTGCCTTTACCCACGACGGAGGAGAGCATCGATTCGTTCGCCGCCGTCCCCGAACCGGTGATGACCACCGCGCGGTAGCGGTGCCGTTTTTTGATCTGAAGAAGCGAAAGAAGTTTCTGCTCGATACCGGTGAGCAGCTCATTGAATTCGATCTCTCGATGGCAAATATCAAGCTTCGAGACCGCGTCTTTCAGGTTATCAGCCACGTTTACAGGGCCGGGGGTAAATAGAAGAAACTTGCCCATATATCACTAAACTCCTATCGCATGGGTTCGACAGGCCGAGATGTCGGGGGTTTCCTTTCGCAACCGACTATGCCGATTTGATTGGAAGCCCATGCCGCATTCCACAAAGCTCCTGCGGCATGGGTTCGTTAGGCCGAGACCTCGGGGTTTTCCCGTCACAACCGATTAGGTGAACTGCCTAGAAACCCATGCCACCCATATCCGGCATGCCACCACCCATCGGCTGGCCTTTCGGCTCCGGCTTCTCGGCGACCATGGCTTCGGTGGTCACCAGCAGACCAGCCACGGAGGCGGCGTTCTGCAGCGCGATCCGTACGACCTTGGTCGGGTCGATGATGCCAGCCTTCACCAGATCACCGAACACACCCTTCTGGGCGTCGAAGCCCCAGTTGGTGTCCTTCGACTCCAGCAGCTTGCCGACAATGACCGAACCGTCCTCGCCCGCGTTCTCGGCGATTTGCCGCGCCGGAGCTTGGATCGCCTTGCGAACGATGTTGATGCCGACCGTCTGGTCGTCATTGGCACCCTTCAACTTGTCGAGCGCGCGACCGGCATAGATCAACGCCGCTCCGCCACCGGGGACGATACCCTCCTCGACCGCTGCCCGGGTCGCGTGCATCGCGTCGTCGACACGATCCTTGCGCTCCTTCACCTCGACCTCGGTGGATCCACCGACCCGGATAACCGCGACTCCGCCGGCCAGCTTGGCCAGACGCTCTTGCAGCTTTTCCTTGTCGTAGTCGGACGTCGTGTCCTCGGACTGCACCCGGATCTGGTTGCAGCGAGCCTCGATGTCCTTCTTATTGCCGGCACCATCGACGATGGTGGTCTCTTCCTTGGTGATGCTCACACGCTTGGTCGTACCCAACATGTCGAGCGTAACACTCTCGAGTTCGATGCCAAGATCGTCGGAGATCACGGTACCGCCGGTCAGGATAGCGATATCCTCGAGCATCGCCCTGCGGCGATCACCAAAGCCCGGGGCCTTGACGGCCGCGACCTTCAGGCCGCCACGCAGCTTGTTGACGACCAGGGTGGCCAGAGCCTCGCCCTCGATATCCTCGGCGATGATCAATAGTGGACGGCTGCTCTGAACAACCGCCTCAAGTATCGGCAACATCGCCTGCAGGTTCGACAGCTTCTTCTCGTGCAGCATGATGTAGGGGTTTTCGAGCTCGCAGATCATCTTCTCGGCATTGGTGACGAAATAGGGCGAGA
The DNA here is from genome assembly GCA_016780745.1 of Alphaproteobacteria bacterium. Taxonomy (GTDB): domain Bacteria; phylum Pseudomonadota; class Alphaproteobacteria; order Thalassobaculales; family Thalassobaculaceae; genus JADHLJ01. Next base: position 5,120 of record JADHLJ010000254.1, read on the forward strand.
GATAACCGCGATCGAACTGCATGCCCTCGACGATGTCGAGCTCGGTTTCCAGCGACTTGGCTTCCTCGACGGTGATCACACCCTCGTTGCCGACCTTTTCCATCGCCTTGGCGATCATGCTGCCGATGTCGGCCTCGCCATTCGCGGCGATCGTACCAACCTGGGCCACTTCGGCGGTGCCGGACAGTTTCTTGGACTTCTTCGCCAACTCAGCGACCACGGCCTCGACGGCCAGGTCGATGCCGCGCTTCAGATCCATCGGGTTCATGCCAGCGGCGGCGGATTTGCCGCCTTCCCTAACGATGGCCTGAGCCAGAACGGTGGCGGTGGTGGTGCCGTCACCGGCGGCGTCGTTCGCCTTCGAGGCCACTTCCCGCACCATCTGGGCACCCATGTTCTCGAACTTGTCTGAAAGCTCGATCTCCTTGGCGACGGTGACACCATCCTTGGTGATCCGAGGGGCGCCGAACGACTTGTCGAGCACCACGTTGCGGCCTTTCGGGCCAAGCGTCGCCTTGACAGCGTTGGCAAGAATATTAACACCGGCTAACATTTTTTGGCGCGCATCGGCACCAAATTTAACTTCCTTGGCAGCCATGAGACTGTCTCTCCTTTAATTCAATGCCTGTATCAGGCGGCTTTTTTCTTTTTCTCGGTGGCTTCGATGATACCCATGATGTCGGACTCCTTCATGATTAGGAGCTCGTCGCCATCAATCTTCACCTCGGTGCCCGACCACTTTCCGAACAACACCATGTCGCCGGCCTGGACATCGAGCGGCGTCACCTTGCCGTTCTCGTCACGGCCCCCGGGGCCGACAGCGATCACTTCGCCTTCCATTGGTTTTTCCTTGGCGGTGTCGGGGATGATGATCCCACCGGCGGTCTTCTCTTCGCCCTCAAGGCGACGCACAAGCACTCTGTCGTGCAAAGGCCTGAAACCCATGCCATTTCTCCAGTGAATATAGCTGCGATTGTAAAAAATGACCGCTTGGGGTTGGTCGTGCTTGGCAGCCCTTAGCACTCACCCGCAGCGAGTGCTAATGAAGTGATGCCGGGGCCATACGATGTCAAGGACACGGCGGGATTAATTCGCGTCGCCTGCCTATCCGAAGGGATCCACTCCAGAGCCGGGTCAAACGGCAATCGCGGTCCAAGGCGACCGCAATATGGTCGCCTTGCAAATATGCCGGTCACGCGACCATCCCCGCGCCAGCATATTTACGCCTCCAAAGTATAATATATTCTTCTTTTAATATAAAACATTATCAATAGTTTGCATCGGTAATTAATTTTAAATCATTGTAAAAACGGCAGGTCGATATCATATAATATTAAGCGGGAAAATTATTGTATGCTATACCCGAAAGGGGTTCATTATGTCTTTCAACAAACTCTCCGCATCACAGGCCGCTCCGAGCAACGACAAGCCGGACGACAAGACGAGGGCCGCGCCGGCCGTCGGCGAGCCGGCGGCACAGCCCGCCAAGACCGAGGACGAAGCCGCGCCTGCGCAGAAGTCGTAGAAAGCGGAAAGGAGGGGGCGATCCCCCTCTGTCTTCCCCGACTGTCGGCGTCACCGCTAACCGGAGGTTTCCGATGACTGGACGCACGACCAAAAAAACCGTCACCTTCTTGCATCCATTCACCTTCCGTGACTTCGACGAACTTCTCCCGCCGGGCACCTACGAGGTGGAAACCGACGAGGAGCTTCTGGAAGGCCTGTCGTTTCACGCGTATCGACGAACTCAGACCTTGATTCATCTACCCGCGAAATCGGGGCGTCAGGACCTTACGCGAACCCTGACGATTGATCCTGATGACTTGGACATGGCCTTGAAGCGAGATGTGGCGTCAGACACGACCGCGCCGGAACGGGCTCTCCTTCAAGGTCCATCCAAGGAAACATCGAAGCCACGTGAGACCGAGACCGATCGTCAAGCGATGGATCGCGCGGAAGACGAAGGAATGATCGTTCATTCAAGATAGGAAATGCGAGACATGTCTGAAACAAGCACCACCAACCCTCAATCCGCAGAAAGCCGCAGTAATGTGGAGGAAATGGCCAAATACGGAATCGTCTGCGAGCCCGTCGATGTCTTTTACATTGGCGGATATCGATACTCCAATCTATGCGACGCTATCGCGCAATCGAAACGTATGGCGGCGACGGAATGATCCCTCAATCAGCAAAATCCGCTCCGACTGGCGCCCTTTGTCCTGGCGGCAACCAGCGCTATCGTCTATTGCGAAGCGGATTTCGGTGCCGTCGATGGCAAAGGGACTAGTGGAAGGAATCTAACACTTGGTGCCCTCTTTTGACGGCAGCGATTATCTTGTCGGGATCGGCGGTCCATGTGAAAGGTTTGGGGTTTTCGTTGGTCTCGGCGACGAAGCGGTTGATGGCGGCCTGGAGGTCG
>JADHLJ010000255.1 GCA_016780745.1 Alphaproteobacteria bacterium
GCCGCAGAACCCCGGTTTCGCTTTCACCCATCGGGTGGGCCATTCCTCGCCCTCCATGCAGACCATAACGCTATGATTCTTATATCAGAATCACGCCATCATGTCGTCAATGTGCGGCTCCATCTGGGGAATAGGGGTTAACACCTCTAGTAGCTAATTTTGATGCGATAGAGGTCCAGGTTTTTGTTCGGGTAGATATAAAAACTCGTTCACCGAATAACAATTCCTCTCTTAATCTATGCAAATCATAATGTATTCGAGCTGTTAAATATTCTATGACGCCCGATATTTCGGCGTATTCACCTGAGAAATCATGTGCTAGCCATCGACGTGGGTCTTCTTCTCCTAGAAGCAGTTTCTTCACGTGGTAGATTCCCAAGGTTATTGCGGGTCATAGTTCTCCAAGCGGTAGTTTTTCACGTAAAGTGTGTTCGAGCAAGTCCCGAACAGGACTTCAGATGATTGAGGTAGGTAGTTCACTTTTGAAAAGTAATATGTTATCAATAAATGATATTTCGGGATTTTCGTGAGTAATGTTCAATAATTTGCAACCTCGATTGTCTATAGATAGTAAGGTAATTTGCCGATTTCCGTCGCACAAGCGCCGCTATAAAAGGGTGAACGAGATCTTTCCCGCGTCTTTCCCCCGAACTCTCCCCCGTCCCTCACCCGCCCGCCGGAAAAACCTTGTCGGTTCCGACCACGGTGCAGCGGCGCATCACCCGCTCGTGCTTGTCGACGGCATAGCCGGTCAAGCGGTGCATGGTGGAGCGGTTGTCCCAGATCAGAACATCGCCCGCGCGCCAGGCATGGCGGTAGATGTTGTCGACGGCGGTCAGGCGCTCCTCGAGGGCGCGGATCCGGGCGCGGCCTTCCTCGACGGGGAGGCCGTCGATATGCGAGGCGTGGGTGCCGAGATAGACCGATCGGCGCCCGTCGGGCAGGGCGCGCAGGATCGGGTGGGTCACGTCGGGGACCTTGGCCAGCTCCTCGGGATCGACCGGGTCGAGGCGGCCGGGATTGGTCGAGCGGCTATAGGCATAGGAGTGGACGGCCCGGTGCCGCTCCAGCTCGGCCCTGTCGTCTGGCGACAAGGCGTCATGGGCGGCGATCATATTGGCGAACTCGGTATCGCCATCCACGGGCGGCACCGTGATCGCGTAGAGCACCGTCGCCAGGCAGGGGATCTCGCGGAAACTGCTATCGGTATGCCAGCGCGAGGTGCCGCGCAAAAACACCGCTTGCGGCTCATCCCTGTGAGGCAGGCTTCCGTCCGGCTTCACGTTCGACAGGTTGAAGATTTCCGGATGCTCGGGATGCCGCTTCTCCGGTTCCGGCAGCAATTCGAGCGTCCCGAAGGTCCGGCAGAAATCGACGAACGCCCCGTCCGACAGGTTCTGGTCCCGAAACAGCAGGACCTGCCAACGCGGCAACTCGGTTTTCAATTGCTCGGCGAGCGCGCCGGGATCTCGACCACAATCGAAATTCTCCACGCGGGCGCCAAGCGAGGGGTGTAGGGGGATGAGGTCCATGCCCGATGCTATTTCGGGACAGCGTCCAAATCAACGCCTAGTCGGCGCGGGCTCTCCGGCGGAGCGCGAAACCTTGTACGGTGCCTGTCCCCGAACGCGCTAATAACGCCGACCATTCATTCCGCGCCAGCCGCCGAGCCTTGAGATAGCGGAGATTTCCGTGCCAAATTAGCGGTATGAACCACGTCCATGGGAGCAAGCAGCGATGGACATGAAGCCGATTAACCCCGCGATTGGCATGTGGGTAAGCGGTGTTGATCTCGCCAATGTCGGCGAGGCCGAGGCCGGCGCGCTTCGCGAAGCGCTCATCGACCGCAAGGTCCTCGTGTTCCGAGACCAGCCGATCACGTCTCCGCAATACGTGCGCTTCATGAATATCTTCGGTGAGACCGTGCAGGAAGATCTGGTTCCCCATGAAGGGCATCCAACCGAATTATGCATTCTGCATATACGGCCGAAGGAAAAGCAGACCATCAATTTTTGGCACATGGATTATTCGTTCCGCCCCAATCCGACGCCCCATCTGAGCCTGGCCGCGCAAGAGCTTCCGGATTGCGGGGGAGATACGCTGTTCTGCAATCTGGAAGCGGCCTACGAGGGCCTTGACGAGGAAACAAAACAACGCATTTCCAGTTTGGAAACCAATCACAAGGTCTCGCCAACGCAGAACGCGAAAGCGCGCTTCTCGCCCAAGGAATATAAGGCGATGACCGAGGGAGAACCGGTTCGCCATCCCCTGGTTTGCCGCAATCCGGATAATGGGCGTGAATACCTGTTCGTTAACGTGCCCATCTATTGTCGAAGCATTGTCGGCATGGAAAACCCGGAAGGCGACGCGCTGCTCGCGTCGTTATACGCGCACGCGCAGCGCCCCGAGTATCATTTTCGCCTGACCTGGGAGCTGAACACCGTCGTCGTTTGGGAGAACACCCATTGTCTGCATTATCCGGTGTCGGACTACTTTCCCCATGAGCGCCTGATGTGGCGTCTCGCGACGCGCGCCGTCACGCCACCACAAGCCGCGTGATAAACGGAGCAGTCGCGGGGCGCGATCGGGGACAATTACCGAACTGACGAATTTAGGGTCACCGCATGACGAATTTGGTACCGCTTTGGAAACCGCCCGGCCTGTCCCTCACTTAGGGAGCTGATCCTGATAGCCAAGACGTTCCAAGCGGCGACCTTAAGGCGGCGATGCGGTAACTGTCCCCCAATTTCGAGGTCTCGGTCGGCTGAAATTGGTCCAACGGAATTATCGGTGGATCATGAGCGCTGGAAAAGCGCCGCGGTTATGGCCTGGCCCACCGCCTCGATGATTGATGGGGCACCATGGGCGCTTTTGAAGCAGCGACCTCCCCGGAGCCAATCTTCCACGACTTCCAAGATCCGTATATCCTGCGGTGTATCCGATCGAGCGCCGCCTGGATAACGCCTGGGGATCATCGCGGCCCCGTATCGGCCAAGTATCGGCCAAGCGTCGGATAGTCTCGTCGAGGGTGGGAGCTTCGTGAGGAAAAACATATATCTTCTCGTCGAGGAAGGGTTTCGGGAGCTGTCTTCCCGTCTCCTGATCGCGGAAGCCGCGGCGGGTTCCAATCACGTCATCTGGATTGGCCAACAGTGGTGGTTCGCCGAGAATTTTGCGCGCCTCCCCCCCGGCGTCGTCCTGTTCAAGGGAAACAACGCGATCCAGGTTGAGAATATGAGGCGCGCCAAGGCGGCGGGCCATGTCGTCGCTTCCATGGAAGAAGAAGCCTTTGGGCTATCGGTTTTCGACGGCGAGAAAATGTATGATGAACGCGCCGGTCAATATTGCGATCTGTTTTGCGTTCAAGGAGCGAGTCTCGCCGCGTTCGTTCGCGGCCGGGTACCGGGAAGCGCCGAGAAAATAGTCATTACCGGCAACCCACGCACGGATCTACTGCTCCCGCCGCATGACGCGGAGATCCATGAAAGAGCGGCCCGGATCGCGGCGGATCGTGGCCCGTTTGTTTTGGTCAACACCAACTACGCGTCAATCAATCCTTTCGATATTGATATTTACAATTACTACCGGCGTTGCGTTGAAATCGCTGTTTACGACGACAATGATCCCCAGGATTGGGAGAAATTCAGCCAACTCATCGACTGGGAAACCCGGAACCTGGGCTTAATGATGGCGTTCATTCAACGGTGGCCGGAAATAGATGGCGCTCCCATCGTGGTTCGGCCACATCCATCGGAATCGCTCCAGTTTTGGCACGACACCATGGCCCCCCTCGGCCATGTCGACGTCATCGAGGATACCGATCATCTGGCATGGATAGCCGCCAGTCGGCTTATGATTCACACGAGTTCGACGACGGGTCTGGAGGCCTTTCTCCTGGGCACCCCAAGCATGAACCTTTGCCCGCCCAACAGCCCGTTCTCGACGCATTTTATTTCCAGCATCGTCAACCCGTCGTTCGATACCGTCGAAGAGGCCCTGCGACAGGCGCGGGCGCGGGTTCTTGATGTCAAGCAATCGAAAACCGACAATGGAAGCTATTGGTCGAGGCTGGACAGGCATCTCGCGACCGACCATGTCGACACGGCGGCGGCGCGGGTCGCCGAGGCGCTCCTGGACGTACACCCGGACGCTGTCGAAGAAGCCGCATCCAGGCGGCCGCCGCAAAGCTTCCTCAAGGTCACCAATACAGCGCGGCAAACCGAGAAGGCGCGGATGGACCTCGAGACGATATCGACAAGGCTAAGCGGCCTGGAAGTCATGGAAGTCGCCCCATTGGTCTTCAGCATCACCGCGCCCGAGGCACGCTCCCATGGTTGAGTCCGGCACGCCCTCGCCCGGGTCCGGAGCGCCGGTTTCGCCGACGCCAAATCCGGGCGACGTCCCCACGGACATCAAACAGTTTCATCGTCTCGCGATCCAAGCCCATCGCGAGGGCGATACCCGCCGGGCGGTTGAATTACTGAGGCGCGCGGTCGTGGAAGGGCCGGAAGGGTTCCGGGCGACGGTTGATTTCCATACGCTGTCCCGCCGGCTCGGCGATGCATCGACGGTGGATGTTTGGAGCGCCCGGGTGCTCGTCCTCCTGCCGACCCACGCCCCAGCGCTGCGCGATCGGGGCCGGGTGTTACTGGATCGCCGGGATTGGCGACGCGCGTCGCGGGTCTGGAGACAGGCTCTTATCTGCGACCCGCGACAAGGGAATGATTGGGCATCCCTCGCCCGGGCGGCGGCTTCATCCCAGGTTCTGGAGGATTGTCTGCGGTATTTCGGCTGGGCCTCGCGCATCGAACCATCGAATATTCCGCTCCGCTTCGCCCGCGCCAGCGCGTTGTTCAACGCCCGACGCCTTGGCGAGGCGGAAACGCTGATGAGAAGTGTTTACGAGTCCGGCCGCGATGATCCGAAGGTCCTGTTTTGGATGGGCCGCATCCTTCACGCCCAAGGGAAACGCGACGAGGCGAACCCGTTCCTAGCCGCCGCCGCCAAAACCAGCACGGAGATGGCCCGATGGACGCAAATGATACAGGCAACCGTTCTTGCGTCCGACTTCGTGCCGGCGCCACCGTCATGAACGAGATCGAGCCCCGGCGCCGGTGAAACCGGACGTCGGGAGCGCCCTCGTCCGCACGCCCGCCCTGAACAGGCAAGGAGAACCAAACATCATGTGGTCCAATCCCCGAGTCCCCTTCGCGATGGCCAGTGAGCGACGACGGCTCACCCCGCCGGGCGGCAAGCCGATCATCGTCAATCTTTGCATGAACATCGAGTATTGGTAATTCGGGGACAATTACCGAACTGACGAATTTAGGATCACCGCATGACGAATTTGGTGCCGCTTTGGAAACCGCCCGACCTGTCCCTCACTTAGGGAGCTGATCCTGATAGCCAAGACGTTCCAAGCGGCGACCTTAAGGCGGCGATGCGGTAACTGTCCCTCAATTTCCGCCCCCAATTTCCGCCCCCAATTTCCACAAAGTTCAAGTCAATCCAGTTCCAAGTCCAGCAGAACCCAGATCGCCGCTTTTTGCCAGTGAAGACCCGCATGCAGCGTCGCGTAAACGCCGCCGGGCAGCGCGTCCTCGATCACGAATTTGAGGGCTCGCAGACCTGGCACGGGGTACAGGGTCAAGGTGCCGGGCATGACTCTTGAGATGGCGTCTTGCGCGACTTGTTCCGTCAACCGAGACTCCAAAACGCGATAGCCATCGTCATCCAGCGCCACCAAGGTCAAATCCAATGTACCGCCTTTGTCGCCGGAGCGCCCGACCGCGATCTCGCCGATCCTCATGACGACGTCTCCCAAACGGTTTCCGTCTTGACCAGCGCGCGGTCCAGCAAGCCATCGACGACCGCCAGGCTCGGTCGTCTTTCGCTACGCACGCTGCCGCCTCCGGCCGGTCCGGAGAGGGTTAAAGCGTAGACTTCATCCTCGACGATTTGGGCGATCGTGGCATCCGGGCACCGCGCCGATACGTGAACGCGAACCTCCGGCACCCGGTTCGCCGGCGGCGGGGACGCGGGCCCCAATGTGGAGTCCAGCCCCACCAGATCGATCCGGATATCATCGTCGGCAAAGTCGTCCAATCGCATTCTGAGGGCGTCGGCGGCGATTTGGCCCCGTTGGAGCGCATGCGTGCCAGCGTAGCCGATCTCGATATCCGAGATAAATCCGGGCAGGTCGACGAAACCGGATACTTTCAGCTTTTCCGGGCGGCCTCTGAATTTCGCCCCGGTCACTCTGACCCGGTTCGGCCCGATTTCCTCGAAGCGGACTCCCGTGAAATCCAGCGTTCCGTCCGGCGTGATGTATCGGCTCGGATCGTGGACCTCGTAGAACAGTTGCAGCGTACAGGTGAGTGTGTCGATCCGCCCCGGTGCTCCCTCCAATAAACCAATCTCCGCCGTTCCGTCGGAAAACACCTGGGCCAGGGGGAAGCCGAGATCCGCGAAATCCCTGGCCGAGAGACTCGATCCATCCGGCATTTCGAAGTTACCGCCTGTCACCTGCCCGGAACATTCCAGCAAATGACCCACGGTGGTGGCGCCGGCCAACGCGTCATCGTCATTCTCGAGGATCGGGAGGAGCTCGGCGGAGAACAGCGCCGAATCCGCGACCCGGCCGGTCACGATCACATCAGCGTCGCCGTAAATCGCCTCACGCAACGCGTCGGCCCCGAGATAGGCATGCGCGCCCAGCAATGCGCCGTCGAACGGATCATCCCATTCGATCTTGTCGGCCAGGGCGAGGACGTCGTCTCCGACCACCGCGCCGACCCGCAGGCCGGAGCATCCGATCTCGCCGGCCAACGCGGCGATTTTGCGGCCGGCCGCCGCTGGGTTCGCGGCCCCGAGATTCGAGATGACCCGGCACGCATTCTCCTTCGCGACCGGTAGCAGGGGCCGCAATCGTCGTTCAAGACGCGGGTCCGCCCCGGCTTCCGGATCTCCGCGTCGCGCTCTAAGGCCCGGGACCAGCGTGCGTTCCGCCAAACATTCCAAGCCAACGGCATCGACTAGGCCGGAGGCGGCGAGCGCCACCGCCGGCTCGGTTCGATCGCCCGCGAAACCCGCGCCACAGGCAACCACCTTGGATCGATCACTCATATCCGCGTTCTCCGTATTTCGCTCCTCCATGCCACCAAAGCGTCGAGGGTTGCGTCGTGGATTTGCCTAAGTGTAATTCGGGGTGTAATTCGGGGACAGTTACCGAACTGACGAATTTAGAATTATCCCATGACGAATTCGGTACCGTTAGGGAAACCTCTCGACATGCCCCAACTTACGTAGCTGATCCTGATCACCATGACGTTCCGGGCGGTGACCTTAAGGCGATAATTCGGTAACCGTGACCGGACTCAAGTCCCGACCCCAATTGGTTAGCCCGGATAATTCACCACGTGTAACGATTTAGGCGGCGGACACGATATAACTTGCTGATATCGTGTATGATTCTGGTGCTGAGGCAGTCTCACCACGGATCAACGGAGTTCGCGCCCGCCATGGATGATCGTAGCG
>JADHLJ010000256.1 GCA_016780745.1 Alphaproteobacteria bacterium
CACTCTCCGCTTGTCGGCGGCACCGGCCATCGCTTATACAAGATCTAGCGAAAGGGCATCCAATGGCCACAATATCGGCTGAAATTCACGAGACCAAACTTGCCGACGCGTTGAGCGAGCGGTATCTGGCCTATGCGCTGTCCACCATCATGGCACGCTCGTTGCCGGATGTTCGCGATGGGTTGAAACCGGTGCATCGCCGACTGCTTTACGCGATGCGGCAATTGCGGCTGGCGCCGAACGAAGCATTTAAGAAATCCGCCCGCGTGGTCGGCGACGTCATGGGTAAATATCACCCTCATGGCGACACCGCGATTTATGATGCCATGGTTCGCCTCGCCCAGGAATTCGCCCAACGCTATCCGCTTGTCGACGGCCAGGGCAATTTCGGCAATATCGACGGCGATAACGCCGCCGCCATGCGCTACACCGAGGCGCGGCTAACCGAGGTGGCGGAGCGTCTGCTCGCCGGCATCGACGAGGACGCGGTCGACTTTCGCGACACCTATGACGGCGAAGACCATGAGCCGATGGTGCTGCCCGCCGCCTTTCCAAACTTGTTGGCCAATGGCGCCCAGGGTATCGCGGTCGGCATGGCCACCTCGATCCCGCCGCATAATGTCGAGGAGCTGTGCGACGCGCTGTTGCATCTGATCAAACACCCGAATGCCGGGTTCGACACTCTCGTCGGCTTGATCCCCGGCCCCGATTTTCCGACCGGCGGCATTCTTGTCGATAGCCGAGACGCCGTAATCGAAGCCTATCGAACCGGTCGAGGCAGCTTCCGCCTGCGCGCCCGTTGGGAGGTCGAGAAACTCAAGAACGGCACGTATCAGATCGTTGTCACCGAGATTCCCTATCAGGTGCAGAAATCCCGTCTGGTGGAGAAGCTCGCCGAGCTGCTGGAAGCCCGCAAGCTGGCGATGCTGGGCGATATCCAAGACGAGTCCGCCGAGGATGTCCGTCTGGTTCTGGAGCCCAAAAGCCGCAACGTCGATCCCGAAGTGCTGATGGAGAGCCTGTTCCGACAGAGCGATCTCGAGGTTCGGGTGAGCCTTAATCTCAACGTGCTCGACGCGGAACAGACGCCGCGCGTCATGTCCTTGCGTGAGGCGTTGTTGGCGTTCCTGGCCCACCGGCACGAGGTTCTGATCCGACGCTCGAATTTCCGGCTCGGGAAGATCGAGCACCGCCTGGAGATCCTGGCCGGTTATCTGATCGCCTATTTGAACATTGACGAGGTGATCCGGATCATCCGCGAGGAGGACGAACCCAAGGCCGAGATGATCCGGCGATGGGAGCTGACCGATGTTCAGGCCGAGGCGATCCTCAATATGCGGCTGCGCGCGTTGCGCCGGCTCGAGGAAATCGAGATCCGCAAGGAATTTGAGGAACTGACGGCCGAGAAGCTCGATATACAGGATCTGCTCGGTGACGAGGATCGTCGTTGGAAGGTCGTTGGCTCGGAGATCTCGGCGTTGCGCAAGGATTTCGGCAAATCGACGGCACTTGGTGCCCGGCGCACCGAGATCGGCAGCCCGCCATCAGATGTGGTGGTCCCCCTCGAGGCGATGGTCGAGCGTGAGCCGATCACGATCGTCTGCTCCGAGAAAGGCTGGATCCGCGCGATGAAAGGTCATCTCGGCGATGATGCCGAGCTGAAGTTCAAGGACGGAGACGGCCCGCGTTTCCTGCTGCGGGCCGAGACCACCGACCGGATCCTGATCTTCGCCACGGATGGACGCTTCTACACGCTACAGGCCGACAAGCTACCCCGGGGACGCGGCCACGGCGAACCACTGCGCCTGATGGTCGACCTCGCCAATGATCAGGATCTGGTGACGTTGGAAATTCATCGGCCGGACAGACGTTTCCTTGTCGCCTCCGACGACGGTCGGGGCTTCGTGGTCAATTCGAGCGACGTGGTCGCGCAAACCCGTTCGGGTCGTCAGGTTATGAATCCGGCCCGCGGCGCCAAGGCAACGGTCTGTATTCCCGCCGAGGGCGACATGGTCGCGGTCGTGGGGATGAACCGCAAGCTCCTGGTGTTCAAACTCGACGAAGTGCCCGAGCTTGCCCGCGGCAAGGGCGTGATCCTTCAGCGCTACAAGGATGGCAAGCTCGCGGCGGTGAAGGTTTTCAAGGCCGAGGACGGCATTAGCTGGCACATGAACGGCGGGCGCCAGCGCACGGAAACGGATCTGTCCACATGGATCGGCAAGCGCGCCTCGGCGGGCAAGTTACCGCCCACCGGTTTCCCGCGACCGCCGCGGTTTACATGATCTCGGATGGACGAGCAGTGAGTTCGCTCGGCTCTCGCCCATGTAGCCTTTCCGGACATACCCGGCCGGTATTTGTGTTCATCTCAAAAGTCCTCCGGCTAACTTGATTTTGCTGATCAAGCGACTTTCTTTCGTCACTCCTTGAACCTTCGCTAAGGTCAACCTTCCCGGGACCGCCCGGAAGGTTCGATTCCTCGGATCATCAAAAGGCGCTTGATACGACTCTCCAGCTCCTCGTATGGGTCGCCGCTACCGCCGAGCTTGAGTGTTCCCTCAATTCGAAAGCGCCAGGGCTCATATGGATCGGCAATCAACAATAGATTGAAGTCCGGCTCGCCTACAATTGCCCCATCTCCATCACAATCTCGCATGCTCGTGCCTCCATGCCATAGGACCGTCATTAAAGAACGAAACGGGTACAACTAACAATATCCAAATTTGGATCCGCGTCCGTTCATTTGGTTTAAGTTTCCTTTGATGATCATTTCTCCCCTTTAAGACCTCATAAAATGTTGAAAACGCGTATTTTTATCGACTTTTCTTTGTTGTTTCGACTCCTGTCCATCTCCCGCGAAAAACTTCTAAATTCCTCCGAATTTCATAATAGTAACCGCTCACTCACATATTAAACGTCGTCCGAGCCTTTTCAAGGTGGCATACATGACAATTAACACAACCTCGGCACGCACCCCCGTCGGAACGATGCGCGGTCATGAGCAACTACTATAAATCGTGGAGAATCGCCGCCGCGGCCGCTCCACTCTTGGTGTTCCGCGCAAGGCTCGATGGGGACGCGAATCACAAAGGCGAATCAATCAACCCCGGCTCCACCGCGTGGTCTGGGGCCGGTAGTGAATTCGTTTCTATTTCAACAAGCTAGAGTACGATTCACGGTAAACACTCACCGCATCGCAATTCCGGTTAATGCGATCGCGCTTTAGTCAAACCACTCGAGGTTTTCCGCGGCCGCCCGATCATAGCCGAGCGACGCGCGCAGCAACTGTTTGGTATAGGGGTGATCCGGCTCATGGGCGCGAAGCCGCTCGACGCTCAATTGCTCCACAACCCTTCCGGCGTTCATGATCGCCAACCGGTCGCACATATGGGCAACAACCGAAAGATCGTGGCTTACCAGGATATAGGTCAGCCTGTGCTCGTTGCGCAGTCGCCGAAGCAGATTAAGGATCTCCGCCTGCACCGAAACGTCCAACGCCGAGGTCGGCTCATCAAGGAGCATGATCGGAGGATTGATGATCAGCGCGCGGGCGATCGCGATCCGCTGGCGCTGACCGCCCGAGAGTTGATGGGGGAACCGGAAGCGATATTCAGGCCCAAGCCCCACCTCGTCCAAGGCGTTCAAAATCCGCGTTTCCGAATCCCCGATAACATGGATCTTGAGCGGCTCACCGAGAATGTCGTTGATCGTGTGCCGGGGATGAAGAGAGCCAAACGGATCCTGGAAAACCATCTGAAGCGATCGATAGAATGCCCGGGCGCGTGTCTTGCCGAGGGGCTGGCCGGCAACCGTCATGCGCCCGCCCCAATCCCGATTTAGGCCCGCCATGGCGCGAAGCACCGTGGATTTGCCGGATCCGCTTTCTCCGACCAGGCCGAAACTCTCACCTTCGGCGACGGTGAAGGAGATACCACGCACCGCGCGTACCGCCCGCGCGCCGGTTCCGAAGGTGACCGTGAGATCGCCAACCTCGATCATTGCCCGCCTCCAGGACCGCCAGCCCCGACAGGCTCTAGCCAGGCTGGATCACGTTCCAGCACCGCCAGGTCGCGTGCGTCGTTCAAGGTCGGCAAGCAGTTCAATAACCCCCTGGTATAGGGATGCTCGGCCTCGTGGAGCTTTCCGGCATCCAGGGTTTCCATGATCTGTCCGCCATACATGACCAGGACCCGGTCACAGAACGAGGCGACGAGGTTCAAATCGTGGCTGATGAAGATCAGGCCCATCCCGCGCTCGCGCACCATGTCGTCGAGGATCGCCAGGACCTGCAGCTGAACCGTCACATCCAAAGCCGAGGTCGGCTCGTCGGCGATCAGGATATCCGGGTCGGGGATCAGCATCATGGCGATCATGATCCGCTGTCCCATGCCGCCGGAAACCTCATGCGGGTAGAGATTGACGACCTTTTCCACCTCGCGGATGCGCACCCGGTTCAACATTTCGATGGTTCGGCGCCGCGCCTCGCTCCGGTTGGCGCCGGTATGCACCCGGTAGGCCTCGGCGATTTGCTCCCCCACCCGGATCACCGGGTTCAGGGAGTAGCGCGGGTCCTGCATGATCATGGAAATCCGCGCGCCACGAACCTTGCGCATTGCCTGGTCGGTTGTTCGCGCCAAGTCCATGCCGTCAAAACGGACATGATCGGCGCTGATGCGGCCGTTCTTGGCGGTAAGCCCCAGGATCGCCCTTCCCGTCTGAGACTTGCCGGAACCGGATTCACCGACGATCCCAAGCCGTTCGCGCCCGAGCGTGAAGGAGACCCCCCTCACCGCCTCGACCGGCCCCTTGGTGGTCTGAAAGCGCACGGACAGGTTCTTGACGTCCAACAGCGTATCGTCGCCCGCGCCGCTCATCCCTCACCGCTCCTCGGGTCCAGAACGTCGCGCAGGCCGTCGCCTAGCAGGTTAAAGCCCATGCTGACCACGAGGATGGCGATGCCCGGGATTGTCGGCACCCACCATTGATCCAGGAGATACTGACGACCGTCGGAAATCATCGCGCCCCATTCCGGCAGCGGCGGCTGCGCGCCCAGCCCGAGGAACCCGAGCCCCGCGGCGGTCAGGATAATCCCGGCCATATCCAGAGTAAGGCGCACGATCACCGAGGAAAGGCACAGCGGCGTGACGTGGTGCAGCAGGATGCGTCCGGTCGACGCTCCCTGGACCCGGGCGGCCAGGATGTGCTCGGCGTTGCGGATGGTCAGGGTCTCGGCTCGGGCGATCCGCGCGAAGGGCGACCAAGTTGTCAGCGCGATCGCCAGCACCGCGTTCTCGAGCCCGGGCCCGAGGGCCGAGACGAAGGCCAGCGCCAGGATCAATCTTGGAAAAGCGAGGAAGATATCGGTGATCCGCATGAGGATCGCGTCCACCCAACCACCGAGATAGCCGGCGACGGTCCCGACCAGCAGGCCGACGGGCACCACGATCACCGCGACCAGGGCGACGATATAAAGGGTGATCCGCGAACCCCAGATGATCCGGTCGAAGATATCGCGACCCAACTGATCGGTCCCGAACCAATGTTCCGCGCTGGGCGGCAGCAAGCGATCCTGGAGAACCTGGCTTGTCCCGTCTCCCGATGTGATCAATGGCGCAAAGGCGGCGACAACCAAGAGCAACAGAATGATCAGGAACCCGACCATCGCGATCGGGTTGCGGGAAAAAGACCGCCAGGAAAGGTAGACACGCTGACAGCGCGCCTGGAACGCCGAGCTGGGGGTCGAGGACAGTAGCCAGGCTCTTAAGCCCGCTTCCGAGCCGGCTTGGGCGCCGTCGCGTGGGGCCATCTCGGTCATTGCCTTGCCCTCGGATCGGCGAACCGATAGAGCGCGTCGGAGAGCAGGTTGATACCGACGAAACAGATCCCGACGACCACGGTCCCGCCGATCACCGCGTTCATGTCGGCGTTGAACAGCGAGGTGGTGATGTATTGGCCGATCCCCGGCCAGGCGAAAATCGTCTCGGTGAGGACGGAGCCCTCCAAGAGCGACGCATAGGTCAGCCCGATGATGGTGATGAGTTGCACCAGCACATTGCGGAAGGCATGGCGCCAGATCACGCCCAGGGGTGACAGGCCCTTGACCCGCGCGGTGAGCACATATTCCTGGCTAAGCTGGTCCAGCATGAAGCTTCGTGTCATCCGCGCGATATAGGCCAGCGCGAAAGTCGCGAGGATCGATCCGGGCAAAACAAGATGGTGCAGCGCGTTCCGGAAAATCTCCCATTCGCCTTGCATCGCCGAGTCCAGCAGGATCACACCGGTGGTCGGCTCAACGATCCCGTCATAGAAGACATCCAGGCGCCCTGGCCCGGGGAGCCAGTCCAGCCAGCCATAGAAGATCAGCAAGGCCACCATGCCGAGCCAGAAGATCGGCACCGAATAGCCGAACAGCCCGACGACTCGCACGAGGTGATCGATCCAGCGGCCCTGATTAACCGCCGCCGCGACACCCATCGGCACGCCGAGAAAAATCCCGGCGAGCGTCGCCACGGTCGCCAGCTCCAGGGTCGCCGGGAAAAACCGGATCAGATCGTCCAGCACGTCGCGGGACGTCATGATCGACTTGCCGAAATCTCCTTGAAGGACGTTCGTCAGATAGATCCAGTACTGTTCCAACAAGGGCTTATCCAAGCCCAGCTTGATATACATCGCCTCGTAAACGTCGGTGGAAGCGCGGTCACCGACAATCGCCAGGACCGGGTCGGCGGGCATCACCCGTCCGATAATGAAGGTAATCGCCGTCAGACCAATGAAGGTGAGCGCCACGGTAAAGACCTGGCGGAAAATCTTGACGAAAATAGGCGGAGGAAACGGCTCCGCGGCCGCTTCCTCCGTCTCGGTGGGTTGGACGTCAACCATGGTCGGTTTTCGACGCGTCCCGCCCTACTTCTTGGTCACCAGTCGATAGAAGACCAGATCGAAGTTCGAACCACTGACGAAGCCCTCGACATTATCCCGTCGCGCGACTTGCTCGGCGCTTTGGAACATCATGTTGAAGGGCGCCCGTTGCTGGAACTTGGCCTGCAGATCGAGATACATCTGCTTGCGCTTGACCAGATCGAGTTCCTTGGCCGCGGCCTCGGTCAGCGCCGTGATCTCGTTATCCTCCCACGACGTGCGCCAGGCCGGCTTACCGGTCAGCTTGGCTTCCAGACGGTTGTCGGGATTGTGGGCGAAAGCATCGGCGTTGGAATGCGGGTCGACATAGTCCGGCGACCAGCGCGCGACGATCAGCTCATGCTTGCGGGCCCGATACTTTGGCCACAGGGTTTTTCCCTCGGCCAGTATGATCTCGGATTTGATGCCAATCTTCGACAGCGACTGCTGCAGCGACTGGGCGATCTCCGGGAACGGCGCGGTCGTCAACGTGTCGATGGTGATCGAGAAGCCATCGCCATGACCGGCTTCCTTGAGCAATCCCTTGGCCTTTTCTATATCGTAATTGAAGGGATTGTTCTCAAGCGACGCCCAGAGACCGGACGGCCAGAACGACTGATGGACCTT
>JADHLJ010000257.1 GCA_016780745.1 Alphaproteobacteria bacterium
GGTGGCCTATATCCCGGCCGAGCGGATCGCGGAATCCCTGGGCGGGGCGGCCTGGTGGGCGATCCCGGCTTCGGTGGTGCTCGGCGTGCCTGCCTATCTCAACGGTGTCGCGGCGATCCCGACGGTCAGCGCGCTGATCGACATGGGCATGGCCCCCGGCGCCGGCCTCGGCTTCATGGTCGCCGGCGGGGTGACCAGCATTCCGGCCGCCATGGCGGTCTTCGCCTTGGTCAAGCGCCCGGTGTTCATCTGGTATCTCGTCTGGGGTCTCGCCGGCTCGCTCGCGGTGGCCTATGGTTTCCAAGCCTATGTGATGCTCGGCGGGTGACCGCCGGGGGATCGCGGACTGTTCGGAATGATAGCGGGCGGGATTGATGGCGAGGCGGAAATGCACTCCTTCATCTTGAACTTCACCATCCGGGCGCCCCATGTTCTAGGCTTATCGTTCCCAACCGTGGGAAACCGTATGGCCGGAAAAGGATTGTGTCATGGCCGAGCTTGACTTCAAGACCAAGCCCTTCGTTGACCCGGTATGGGCGGCGATGCGCGAGGATGCCGCGACCTGGGCGTCGGAGGAAAGCGCGCTTGCAAGCTGGCTGCACACCACGGTGCTGGATCAGGAAAGCCTGCAGAACGCGCTGGCGTTTCTGCTCTCGCAAAAGCTTGGGGGGCCGGAGATCAGCGCGTTGTCGCTGTACCAGGTTCTTCACGAGACAGTAAACGGCGATGCCTGGGTGATCGATGCGGCGCGGGCGGATCTCTCCGCCACCTATGAGCGGGACCCGGCCTGCACCAGCTATCTGGAGCCCTTTATTTTCTACAAGGGATACCAGGCGCTTCAGGCGCACCGGATCGCGCACCGCCTCTGGAACCTTGGACGCGAGACCCTGGCCTATTACCTGCAAAGCCGAACGTCCGAGATTTTTCAGGTGGATATCCATCCCGCCGCGAAGGTCGGCAAGGGGATCATGATCGATCACGCGACCGCGGTGGTGATCGGCGAGACCGCCGTTGTCGGCGACGGAGTCTCCTTGCTGCATGGCGTCACCCTCGGCGGCACAGGCAAGGAACGCGGCGACCGCCATCCGAAGATCGGCGCTGGTACCATGATCGGCGCCGGGGCCGCTATCCTCGGCAATATCAAGATCGGCGCCTGCTGCCGGATCGGCGCCGGTAGCGTGGTTCTAAAGGACGTTCCCGACAACACCACCGTCGCCGGCGTGCCGGCCAAGGAGGTCGGCGAGGCCGGTTGCGATCAACCGGCGATGGCCATGGATCAAAAGTTCTGGTGAGGGGGACGCAAGCCAATCGCTGCCCTATCCGTCCCATTCCCGCCCGTCGCCCTGCGTAAGGCAGGGCCCCGGCTGGGGAGAGTCCTTGCGAGATATGTTTGGTCACGTGGCGTCAAAGTGAGGTCCTGCCTTGCGCCAGGACGACGGGATGATGATACGACGCTTAATTGGCTTGCCAAACTCTCAACCCTCACTTCAACGGAAAGCCCATCGCCCTTATGGTCGCGGCGAGGCGTTCGCGGCCGTTCATTGACTTGAGCGGGCCGAGGCGTTCGAGGACCCGCTTGCTCCACGAGACCGCGCCCATGCCCTGGCGCTCCGAGAAGTCAGTCATCAACCGGTCATAGGCCGCGCGCAGGGCGGGCTCCTCGGGATTGCCGTAGGTCTCGGAGAACACCACCGCCGGTTGGGGCAGACGGGGCTTCACCTCGTTTTCGACATCGGCGGCGGGGTAGCCGACACAAAGGCCGAACACCGCCATCGTCTGATCCGGCAGGCCGAGCAATTCGCGCACCCGCATCGGATCATTGCGCATGGCGCCGATATAGACCGTCGAGAGGCCGAGGCTTTCCGCCGCGACCACCGCGTTCTGGGCGGCCAGCGCGGCGTCGACGGCGGCGACCAGGAAGGTCTCGAAATGTGGCGGCGCCTCCAGGGTCACGTTCTCCTGGTCACCCAGGCGCTGGTTGCGCGAGAGATCGGCGATCCAGACCATATAAAGCGGGCATTGCTCGATATGCTTCTGGCCACCGGCGATGCTCGCCAGCTCCGCCTTGGTCTCGGGGGCGCGGACCACGACGGCTGACCAGAGTTGCAGGTTGGAGCTCGACGCCGCCGATTGCGCCGCCGCGATCAGGGTCTCTACCGTGCCCTCGGGCACCGGGTCGGGCCGGTAGCCCCGGATCGAGCGATGCGAGAGCAACAGGTCCAGATGCGCGTTCCAGGGCCCGACATCGGGGATCGCGTCCTGGCCGTAGCGGCGCGCCAGCGCCTCGGTCTTGGGCGGAGCAGGGGGCGTCGAAATGTTCATCACAAGTGTCCAGTGAGTGAGAGCGTGTTGATCAGGCGGTAAAGTTCCAGGCCTCGGGGATCATCCGATAGCCGTCACCCTCGCGGGTCATATGCGCGAAGCCGGGGAAATGCAGGTGCATACCGGCGACCAGTAGGCGGTCGGCGACGGCCATGTCGAAGGCCCGGCGACGGGTGGCGATCGCGGCTGCCTGATCCGTGTCGAAGGCCATGGTGACCTCGGGCCGGCGCACCTGGATATCCGGTACGTGACAGATATCGCCCCAGATCAGCAAAGCCTCGCCGCCGGACTCCACGAGATAACCGGTATGGCCTGGTGTGTGCCCGTTAAGCGGCACGGCGGTAACCTGGGGAAAGACCTCGCCCTTGGCGGTCTTGCGGCGATCCTGGTAGGGCGCGATCTGACGGCGGGCTTCCTCGAAGTAGCGTGTTCTCTGGCCCTCTGGCGCGCGCGACTTGGCGCCGTCATCGTGCCAGTGCTTGACGTCGATCTCGTCGACCACGATCTCGGCCTCGGGAAACAGCCGCTTGCCCTCGGCGTCGGTCAGGCCGTTGGAGTGATCGGGGTGCATATGGGTTAGCAGCACGGTATCGACGTCCTTGTCGGCGATCCCGACGGCGCTCATCAAGCCGGGCAGCTTGCCAAGCGTGGGACCCATGGTCTCGCCGGAGCCGGTATCGACGACCGCGGTCCGCCCGGCGACCTGGATCATGAAGCAATTGACCGAGATGCGTGGCGGCGAGGGCTTGAAATCACCCTTGAGGATGGCTTCGGCGTCGGCTTCCTCGATCCCGCGCAGCACCCCGAAGGGCGCGTCGATATAACCGTCCGAGATCGCGGTAACCACGACCTCGCCGATGCGGCGGCGGTACAGGCCGGGGACTTGGCCGTCTTGTTGATCGCTCATGGCGGGCCTCCTCGCGGAAACTGGGGTGGTTGCGGCGGGTTCGCTCAACACAAGGATCGCACGGATTTGCCCCAGCGTGTATCACGGTAAGGGTAATAGCCGCCGCGCCGATCGGGCGTGCGAGAAGACGAAGGGATCCCATGACCCTCTATGACGCGATCATCGTCGGCGCCGGTCATAACGGCATGATCTGCGCGGCCTATCTCGCCAGGGCCGGGGCGCGGGTTCTGGTACTGGAACGCCGCGCGATCCCGGGCGGGGCCTGCGTGACGGAGGAGATCGCCGGCGCGCCGGGCTATCGGATCTCAACCGGCGCGGCGCAACTCGGTAATCTGCCGCCGGAGATGATCCGGGAGCTAGATCTCGCCTCCCATGGCTATGAGTTCATGCTGCCGGACCCGATTTCGGTTTTCGTTCAACCGGGCGGCGATGCCCTCACCATCTGGCAAGATCGGGCCCGTACCCAGGCCGAAATCAGCCGCTTCTCGCCCCGCGACGCCGCCGCGCTCGCCGGGTTTCAACAGGACTGCGCCGCGTTCTGCGACATCTTGGAGCCTGTCCTTTCCGAAGCCGGGGCGCCGAGCCTCGCCGACCTTCGCGACCTGTTTGTCGGGGCCGGACGACCAGACCTGTTCGATAGCTTCATAGAGGGCAGCATTCGCGACCTCTTGGAGAGTCGCTTTGAAAGCCCCGCCGTCCAGGGCTTTCTCGGCCTCACCGCGACCTTCGGCACGAATGCGGGGCCGAGCACGCCTGGCACCGCCTATGTCATGGCGCATCACCTGCTTGGCGCGACCACGGGCAAGCGCGGTCAGACCGGCTATGTGCGCGGCGGCATGGGCGGCCTCGCCGACGCGCTGGTGGGGGCCGCCAAGGCTTGGGGCGTCGAGATCCGCACGGAGGCCGAGGTTGCTCGGATCATCACAAGCGACGGCGTGGCCCGCGGCGTCGACCTTGCCAGCGGGGAGAGCTTCCAGGCCCGCGCGGTGATCTCCAACGCCGATCCGAAACGCACCTATCTCGGCCTCCTCGGCGCGGGGAGGCTGGCGCCGGATTTCGCGGGCCGGGTCGCCGCGATCAACACCAGCGGCCCGGCGCTCAAGGTCAATTGCGCGGTCTCGCGCTTGCCGCGGTTTCTCGGCGCGCCGGAGGGGATCACCCCGGCGCGGGTGACCATCTGTCCCGGCCCGGACTATGTGGCCGCCGCCTGGTCCGCCGCCGCGCGCGGCTTCATGTCGCCGCGCCCCTTCATGACCGTGCATATGCAATCGGTCCTCGACCCGAGCCTGGCGCCGGACGGTCATCACACGCTCACCTGTTACGCCCAGTATTTCCCCTATGATCTGGACCCGTCCTACGGTGGCTGGGAGAACGCGCGCGCCCAAGCCGGCGAGATCGTTCTCGATACCGTCGCCGAACATGCCCCGGAGATCCGCGCGGTGATCACCGCCATGGAGGTCATGTCTCCCCTGGATCTGGAGCACCGCTTCGCGATGACCGGCGGCCACCAGTTCCACGGCGACATGCTCCCGCCCAACCTGTTCGACGGCAGACCGGCGACGACGAGCCCGATCCCCGGCCTCTATCTCTGCGGCGCCGGCACCCATCCCGGCGGCTGCGTCTGGGGCGTGCCGGGAAAGCGCGCCGCCGAGGCTGTGGCGAGGGATTTGGGATTGGGGTAGGGGCTTGGGTGTTGCGTTCGTC
The DNA here is from genome assembly GCA_016780745.1 of Alphaproteobacteria bacterium. Lineage (GTDB taxonomy): Bacteria > Pseudomonadota > Alphaproteobacteria > Thalassobaculales > Thalassobaculaceae > JADHLJ01. The sequence goes on from JADHLJ010000257.1 coordinate 4,934, forward strand.
GCGCCGGCGAAAGCCGCGGCTTGGGGCAAGCGGGGTTGAGCCCCTGTTTTCACAGGGGCGACGGGACGGGGGAGAATTGCGGCCATCTTATCTCCGTCGTCCTCGCTTTCGCGCACTGCTGTCCGGGAAAACCTTTTCCGTCGTCCTCGCGTAAGCGGGGACCTCGAAGAGGTGGCGAAATTTGTTATCTTTCTCAACGGTTAAGAGGTCCCCGCCTTCGCGAGGACGACGGGGCGGGGGGGGCGTATTCGCATCGGCGGGCTCAAGTACGACATTCATTTCGGCGCCTGTCCCGACGGCGTGGGCTTGCTCGAAATGCTGTCCACGGCCATGGTGTTACCCCTGGTCGCGGCGACACCCCGTCCCGTCACATGCTCCTCAAATCATCGCCAACCCACCTCGCACCCCCTCCCACAAGGACACCTCCCATGGACATGGATCTCACCGGCAAGCGCGCCCTGATCACCGGCTCGACGCGCGGCATTGGGCTGGCCACCGCCAAGGGGCTGGCGCGGATGGGGGCGGAGGTGATCGTTAATGGGCGCACCGATGACGGGGTGGAGCGGGCGATGGACGCGGTGTTGCAGGTCGCGCCGACCGGGGCGATCCATGGCATGGCCGCCGATCTTTCCGATGCCGAGGGCTGCGAGGCGATGATCTTCGCGTTTCCCAAGATCGATATTCTGGTGAACAATTTCGGGATCTATGGGCCCACCGACTTCTTCGACATCAAGGACGAGGAGTGGCAGGGCCTGTTCGATGCCAATGTGATGAGCGGGGTGCGGCTGACCCGGTATTATCTAAAGGACATGCTGACCTACGGCGACTGGGGCCGAGTGGTGTTCGTCTCCAGTGAATCGGCGATCTTCGTGCCGCGCGAGATGGTGCATTACGGCATGACCAAATCGGCCCAGTTGGTGATCGCAAGGGGCGCGGCGGAGACCACTAAGGGCACCAATGTCACCGTCAATTCGGTGCTGCCGGGGCCGACCTGGGTCGAGGCCCAGACCGAACGCCTTACCGCCCGGGCCGAGGCCCAGGGGACGACCGTGGAGGATCTGAAACGCCGCACCTTCACCGAGCGCCGACCCTCGTCCCTGATCCAGCGCTATGCCTCGACCGAGGAGATAGCGAACCTGATCTGCTATGTCTGCTCCAAGGCCTCAAGCGCGACCAATGGCGCGACCCTGCGGGCCGATGGGGGGATCGTCACCAACCCGTTCTAAGCGTGCCGCTGAGGATCGATCCGCGGATTGTATCGACGTGTTGAACACAGCGTTTCCTTGCGCGCGGGGCAATTTGCGCGGCACTCTTTGTCCGGAGAGTTTGCGTCCGGCTATGCGACGTCGGGAACAAGGGGAGATGAATGATGCGCCTTAAAGCTTTGACACTCGCGATAATCGGATTGGGCCTTGCGGGATATGCGGGTCAGTCGGCCTCCGCCGCCGAGGTGAAGGTGACGCCGCTCGGCCTTATGAAGGGGGAGTTCTGCAAGTTCGACCGGGCATTGTTGTTCGAGGACCCGAACGGCACCCGCCTGCTCTACGACGCGGGCCGCACCGTCGCGGGGGCCGATGATCCTCGGCTCGGCAAGATCGATGTTCTGCTGGTCAGCCATATGCATGGCGACCATGTCGGCGACAAGCATCAGCCGGCGCCGAATGCCGGCGGCTGCGCCAAGCCCGACCTTTCAACGGGGTCCTTGCCGAACACCAACACCGTGAATATCGCGCTCGCCAAGAACGCCAAGATCGTCACCGGTAGCGAGATGCCGCGGTTCTTTGGCGTCAAGCTGAAGGCTCTGGGCGGCAACCCGAAGAATTCGCAACTCGCGCGGTTCGGCGCGTCGCGTGATGTCGGCGGGGTGAAGATCACCACGGTTCCGGCGGCGCATTCCAATGCGGTCAGTCCGGCGATGATCGGCGGTGATCGCGGCAAGATGCTCGCGGCGGCGGGGCTTGGCGCCTATGCCGGACCGCCGACGGGATACGTGCTGACCTTTACGAATGGTCTGGTGGTCTATCTCTCCGGCGATACCGGCATCACGGCGGAGCAGGACAGCGTCGTGCGCGGCCATTACGGGGCCAAGCTGGTGGTTATCAATATCGGCAACGTGTTCACCACCGGCCCGACCGAGGCGGCCTATGTGATCAATGATCTGGTCAAGCCGAACGCGGTGATCGTCTCGCACGCCAACGAGACCGCGACCAAGGGCGGCAAGGTCGTTGCAGGCACCAAGACGGACACCTTTATCAAGGCGGCCAAGGTGCCGGTTCACGTGCCGCTCAGCGAGGCCACGATGAGCTTCGACGGCAACGCCAAATGCGTGGCCGGCTGCGGCTGACTTAAACCCGCGCGACCCGGCAGAGCAGCGCCTTGAGATTGGTCTGCTCGGACACCGGGTCGCGTTGGCTTTTGTCGGTAAGGAAATTCACCGGCCGCCACGGATTGAAGGGCTGACGCTCGCCCCAGCCGATCGGCAGGAACACCGCCTGTCGCCGGATGCCGGGATAGACCCAGGCCATCGCCTCGACCATGCCATGGGCGGTTTCGACGCGCACCCGGTCGCCGTCGGAAATACCTTG
>JADHLJ010000258.1 GCA_016780745.1 Alphaproteobacteria bacterium
GTGGATGCTTCACCGCCTTGGTGATGCGCGGTGGCGGTCACGCGCAGACTTGGATCGGTTGCAAGGGTGACCAGGCCATCATGTTCCTCGGCGATCCCGAGTGCCCGCCGCGCCGCGCCATCCGTATCGATGATGATCCGCGCGCGTGGGTTGACCAAGGTCGCGTATTCGGTATCCGCCGACCCGGTCGGCGCGATAACCATCCAATAGGCTGAATGCTCGCCAAGGATCGGCGACGCTTTCTCGAGCGCGTCGGTCAGCGTGGCCGCGGCAATGTCGGAGCCGGCGCTGGTGATCACCACGGCATGGCCGGCGAGGCCCTTCAATGGCAGACGTTCCTCACGCGTGGTCGGCACATCGACCCAGGGCAGGGGGTCGCCGATTTCCGGCATCTTGGTCATGAAACAAGCGGTCCGTTGGTTGATCGATCACCCGGCCAAGATACACCAGCCGCGCCCCCTCGCGACGAAATCTTGGTCCCCGGCTCGGGATCTGGCAAACAGGGGGGCGCGGCGCGGCGGAGGATGAAGGTCGAATGCGGGACAACCGTCTCATCGAGGTAGAGGATCTTAGCGTCGATTTCCCGCTGGACGGCGCGACCGTCAAGGCCGTGGACGGTGTTTCCTGGCATATCGATCACGGCGAGATCCTCGCGGTGGTGGGCGAATCCGGTTCGGGCAAGACCGTGAGCGCGCTCTCGCTCATGCGTCTGGTGGAGCATGACGGTGGCCGTCTGCGCGCGGGATCGATCGATTTTCGCGCCAAGAACGGCGCTGTGATCGATATCGCGGGTCTCGAACAGGACCGGATGCGCGCGCTTCGCGGCAATGATATCGCGATGATCTTTCAAGAGCCGATGACCTCGCTTAACCCGGTTTTCACGATAGGGGAGCAGATCGCCGAGGCCATCACCCTGCACCAGAATGCGTCCGAGGCCGAAGCGCGTGATGGGGCACTGGAAATGCTGCGCCGGGTCCGGATACCGGATCCCGAGCAACAATTGTCGCGTTATCCGCATCAGCTTTCCGGCGGCATGCGCCAGCGCGTAATGATCGCCATGGCGTTGAGTTGTCGGCCATCGCTGCTGATCGCGGACGAGCCGACAACCGCGTTGGACGTGACCATCCAGGCGCGCATTCTCGATCTTATCCGTTTGCTTCGGGACGAGACCGGCATGTCGGTTCTTTTCATCACCCACGACATGGGCGTGGTGGCCGAAATCGCCGACCGTGTCGTGGTCATGCGGGACGGCGCGGTGGTGGAGCAGGGCCCGGCCGAGGCAATCTTTCACGCCCCGCGCGACCCCTATACCAAGGCGTTGCTGGCGGCGGTGCCGAGGCTTGGCGCCATGCGCGGCAGGAGTGTGCCGGCGCGGTTCGCGATTCCCGACGTGGGTGAAGGTGAGGGCGAAAGCGGGGGCGAGGGGGGCGGCGAGGAGGTCGCGACCCTGGTGGGCGCGCGGGACACGGTGCGCCGCGACGGCCCGCCTCTGCTGGAGGTCAAGAACCTCACCACCCGCTTCGATCTGCGGGATGGTGCGTTTGGACGGGCCACGGGACGGGTCCACGCGGTTGAGAATATCAGCTTCAGCCTGCGCGCCGGCGAGACCCTGGCGCTGGTCGGCGAAAGTGGCTGTGGTAAGTCGACGACGGGGCGCAGCCTCATTCGGCTGGTCGAGCCGACCAGCGGCGCGGTGATCTATGACGGCCAGGATCTCACACATCTTTCGGCGGCGGCGCTCAGGCCCTATCGCAAGCGGATCCAGATGGTCCTGCAGGACCCTTTCGCCTCGCTTAATCCGAGGATAAGTGTCGGCGCCGCCATCGCCGAGCCGATGCATGTCCACGGCCTTGGGACCAAGACCGAGATCCAGGACCGCGTCGCGATGCTGTTGCGGCGCGTGGGGCTGGAGCCGGAACACGCGTCCCGTTACCCGCATGAGTTTTCCGGCGGTCAGCGTCAGAGATTGTGCATCGCCCGCGCCCTTGGCCTTGACCCGGAGCTGATCATCGCCGATGAGGCGGTGTCGGCGTTGGATGTCTCGGTGCAGGCCCAGGTGATCAATCTGCTGATCGAGTTGCAGGAGGAGTTGGGCCTGTCCTATCTGTTCATCAGCCATGACATGGCGGTTGTCGAACGGGTAAGCCATCGGGTCGCGGTGATGTATCTGGGAGAAATCGTCGAGATCGGCACGCGCGCGCAGGTTTTCGAGGACCCTCGACACCCCTATACGCGCCGGCTGATGGCGGCGGTGCCGGTCGCCGACCCGAGCCAGCGACGCACGGAGCCGGATGTGATGGCGCTTGAGATCCCAAGCCCGATCCGTCCGCTCGGGTACGAGCCGCCGGCCCGCGCGCCGATTGATGTTGGAGACGGGCATCTGGTGATGCCTCATGAAGGGTTGGAGAGCTGAAATGTCGCGAGGTTTTTTCATGACGCTATCACGCCGCTCGTTGATGCGCTGGATGGGCCGAGCAATGCTCGGCACTGGTTTCGCCGGTATCTTCGCAGGACCCGCGGCGGCGACGGATCGGCGCACCACGCCGGCGCAGATCGAGGGGCCGTATTATCCCTCCGTGAAGCCCGAGGAAGCCGACTGGAACCTCTTGAAGGTCGGTGATGGCCCGCTTCCCGACGGAGAGCCGCTGGACCTACGCGGCGTGGTCCATGACCGGCGGGGCAATGCGGTCGCCGGCGCCCGGGTTGAGATCTGGCAATGCGACAGCCATGGCATCTATGACCATCCCGGGCACGATAACCGCGACCAGTTTGACCGGCGCTTTCAAGGCTACGGCCGGGCGGTGACCGATGCCGAGGGCCGCTATCGGTTTCTGACGCTCATGCCGGTTCCCTATGGTGATCGGCCGCCGCATATTCACGTGACCATTCGAAGCGACACGCATGACACGCTGACCACACAGCTCTATCTGAAGGATCACCCGGAGAATGACCGCGACGGCTTGCTCGCGCTGATGATCTATCCGGGGCAAGACCTGCTGATGATCGAGGCGCGGGACGCGGATCTAGGGCTCGAGCGGGCCGGCAAGCGCGGGGATTTCGACTTCGTGCTGGTCTAATCGCCGCGTTATGCGCCGTCCTTCAACCACTTGGCCTTGTCGAAGGCCACGTGGTCGCCGAAAAAATCCACCCGGGCATTGAGATCGGCGATCGCCTCGGTCGTATAGGTGGCGGTCGGCTTGTCGAGCCAGCGGGCGTTGTCGCCCTGCTCGGCGACCCAGGGATTGGCGGGCTGGAGCGTGCTCTGGCGCACGGTGACGTCGTAGATGTAGTAGTGATGCGGCACCACGACCTTGGGGCGCAGGGTGTCGATGATCGAGCGGACCTGGTGAAAGCCCATCACATGTTGTGACTGATCCACCGGCAGCAGCACGATATCGATCTCGCCGAGGGCCCGCCAGATCTCGTCGGGCGGGTTATGGCGATTATCGCCCCAGGCCAGGATGCGCAGCCCGCCGGTCTCGATCAGGATCAGGCAATGATCCCAGGACCGGGGATTGTTGGGCGGGGTGATGTCGATGCCGTCGAAATCACGGATGATCCGCTTGAAGTCATAGACGGCGGAGGAGGAATCCGTCGCGTGCTTGTCGGCGATCCCGGTGATCCTGACATCGCCGAACGTGTAGGTCCCGATCAGCCGGTCGAGCAGGACATGGGCGTCGAGCCGATGCAGCGCGTCATGGTCGAAATGCGCGTGAGTGGAGACCCCGATATCGACCTCGGTGATCGGAAAATCGTGAAAGTACCAGTCCCAGCGCCGGGTCGGGAAATTGCGCCAGGGATCGACCATCACGGTGATCCCACCGGGCGAGGTGATCCGGAACGCCGAGCTGCCGAAATAGGCGAGATCCACCGGGCCCGGACCAGCTGTCGGCGGGTCCCGTTGCAGATCGATCATCCGGTTGTGATTCGAGGCCATCCGCCAGGCGGACAGCCCCGTATCGATATCTCCCATCGCTCCCTCTCGGGCTTAGCGTTCGGAGCGCAGCTTGGGATCCAGCACGTCGCGCAAGGCGTCGCCGAAGAGGTTGAAGGCGAACACCGCCAGCGTGATCGCGAGGCCCGGGAAGATCGCCACCCAGGGCGCGCTCTCGGCGTATTCCTCGGCTCCGCCCTGCAGCATCAGTCCCCAGGCGGGAACCGGCTCCTGCACGCCCAGGCCCAGATAGGAGAGGGATGCCTCGAGCAGGATCGCCTGACCAACGAAGGCCGTGATCATGATCAGGAACGGCGCCATCACGTTCGGCACCATGTGGCGCAGAATAATCCGGGTATGCGAGAACCCGCAGGCGCGCGCCGCGTCGACATAGGGGATCTCGCGGATCGCCAAGGCGTTGGATCGCACCACCCGGGCGCATTGCGGGATGAAGGGGATGGTGATCGCGATGATCACGTTCTCGGTTCCCGTGCCCAGCACCGCGACCACGGCCAGCGCCAGAATGATCAGCGGAAAAGCCAGGAACACGTCCATGACGCGCTGGAAAACCAGGTCGAAGGTGCCGCCGAAATAGGCGCTTGCGACACCCAGAACCAGGCCGATGAACGAGCCGACGAAGGCGGCGACGAAGCCGACGAACAAGGCGGTCCGCGCGCCGTAGATCACCCGGGTCAGAATATCCCGGCCGTAATTGTCGGTTCCGAGCGGATAGGCCCATTCCGGCGATACCAGCATCGCCTCGAAACTGATCTGCTCGGGATCGTAGACCGTGATGAAATCTGCGAAAACCGCCGCCAGGATCATCAGGATAACGATCACCCCACCGGCCGCGCCCAGCGGCTGGTTACGGACGAAGTCCCGGAGCGACTTTCTGAAACCCGCGCGCGGCGGCGCTTCGATGGTTGTTTCGTCTGCGGTCAGGCTAGCCATGATGCGTCACCTCAAGCGTAGCGAATGCGGGGATCAAGCCAGGCATAGAGCAGATCCACGAGGAAGTTGGTGATGATGAAGATCAACGCGACCAGCATGACAAGCTGCTGGGTCATGTTGAAATCATGGTTGAGCACGGATTCAACAAAGAGCTTACCGATGCCGTTCAGGTTGAACACCTGCTCGGTCACCACGAGGCCGCCCATCAGGAAGGCGAACTCGATGCCGATGATTGTCACGACCGGCAGCATCGCGTTCTTCAAGGCGTGGCGCCGGATGATCAGTTTGTTGAGCAGCCCCTTGGCATGGGCGGTGCGCACGTAATCCTCGCGCAGCACCTCAAGCAGGGCGGAGCGGGTCATGCGGGTCGAGACCGCCGCGTAGCGGTACCCGGTCGCCAGGGCCGGCCAGATCAGCTGTGTGAGGTTACCCAGGGGGTCCTCGAAAAGCGGTATATAGTGGATTGGTGGCATCCATGGTTCGCCGAACCAGGCCTGGGTCGTGATCAGCAAGCCGAGAATGATCAGGATACCGAGCCAGAAGGATGGCATGGCGATACCGGCGATGGAGAAGGTCCGGACCGCGTAGTCGATCCAGGTGTTCTGGCGTACCGCCGAGATCGTCCCCAGCGGGATCGCGATTATGACCGAGATCACCGTCGCCATGATCGCCAGTTCCAGTGAGAGCTTGAAACGAATCGCGATCTCATGGGTGACCGGCTGCGACGTCCACATGGAAATGCCGAGATCGCCGACGAAATAACCGCCGATAAAGCGCCCGAATTGTTCAAGTTTCGAGTCGTTCAGGCCCAGGTTTTCCTGGCAAATGGCGACGGCCTCGGGATCCACGAAAAGCCCGGTTCCGGCCATCCGCATCTCGCAGACATCGCCGGGGGCCAGACGCAAAACGATAAACACCAGCACGGCCGCGCCGAGCAGTGTCGGAAGCATCAAGAGAACGCGGTTTACGACGTATTTGTACATTTTGAACCGCCATGGCCCGTGAGATTGATTAATTCTAATCGGTCTTAAGTAGAGTGGTTTACGCAGCGTGGGCTCCGCCACCGCCGTCACGGCCAAGCTGACCGTGACGGCGGTTTTGGATGAGCGTTAACCCGCCCTTACTTGTCCAGCCAAACGTTGTCGAGTTGCTGGTTCAAGTAGTGGCTCGGCGCGATCTTCCAGCCCTTCACGTAGGAACGGTGCGGGTTGATCTTGTACCACCACAGGGCGTGGCCGATGTAGGCCTCTTCGTCCAGGACGATCCGCTCGTATTCCCGCATCATGACACGGACCTTCTTCGGATCGCTTTCCTTGTTCATGTCGGCGAACAGCTTCTCCAGACGAGGATCCTCGCACTGGGCATAGTTGTTCGTGGAGCTGCAAAGCACCTTGGCGACATCCGCGACGGGGTTGATAACCGCCTGACAGTTGGCGTCGAGGCCGACATCGAAGTCCTTGGTCTTGCGATAGCCGCTGTACCACTGAGCGGTCGGGACCGCCTTCTGGGTCACTTTCACGCCGATCTTCGACCACTGGTCGATGAGCCAGGTGCCGACGATCTTGTACGGCTGGTCAACGGCGCGGTTGTGCAGGTCGAAGGTCAGGTTCTCGTGACCGGCTTCCTTCAGCAGACGCTTGGCTTCCTCGCGCGACTTGTTGATGTCCGGCCACATGCCGGCCAACTTGTGCAGTTCTTCCTTGGTCGCCGCCAATTCATGACCCGGGAAGACGATGCCGGCCGGGGTCTTCACGATGGCGATCTGGGATAGATATTTAGAACCGTTCCAGCGGTCGATGGCCAAGGTCAGGGCCCGGCGAACGCGCCTGTCGTCGAACGGCGGTTTCTTGGCGTTGAAGACCACGAGATTGCCGCAGTTCCAGTCGCTTTCCTGGACCGTGATCTTGTCGCCCAGGGCCTTGGTCAGATCGTCACGAGCCTTCGGCGGGAAGCCGCGGAACTCGATGGCGGCCTGATCGGCGCGGATGGCTTGCAGTCGCAGAGCCATCTTCGGGGCGATGATCGCCTTGTAGCCGTCCAGATAAGGCATGCCCGGATGGTGATAGTTCGGGTTCTTGGTGCCCTCGATATGCGAGCCGGCGACATGCGTCTTGAACACGAACGGGCCGGTGCCGTTCACGTTGGTCTTGTGCCAGCTGTAGCCGTGGGTATCCAGATCCTTCTTGGAGTAAATCCAATTGAAGGGTGTCGCGAGCGCTGGCATGAAGGCGGCCGACGGGTATTTCAGCTCGATGATGACCGTGTCGTCGTTCGGCGCCGTGATCGAGTCGACCATCTTGAAGAACGCCTTGCGCGAGCTCGGGACACCTTCAGGCGGGAAGACGATCTTGTTCAGGCTCGCCGCCACGTCATGCGCCGTCAGCGGCGTACCGTCGTGGAACTTAACACCGGAAACAATTTCAAAGGTGTAGGTCTTGCCGCCATTGGTCGCCGCCGGAATCTGGCCGACACAGAGATCGCAAACGAAATCCGAGGACTGCGGGTTTTCCGGGTCGACACGGATCAGCAGGCTGTAGGCCGGGGATAGCGGATGAATGACGCCAAAGGTGGTTTCCTGATGCGCGTCGTAGGACGGCGGGTTACTCGGAACCACGAA
>JADHLJ010000259.1 GCA_016780745.1 Alphaproteobacteria bacterium
TCCTTGCGGGCGGTTTTCGACCAGTCGCGATAGTTCATGCCGGTCTTGCCGTCGCCGCGCTCGGGATTGAGGATCATCTCCTTCAGAAGATCGACGATCTCCTGGGCGCGCTCCTCGGCGGTGCGTTTCCTGAGGCTCGGGAAGGCGGGTTCGGGTTTCTCGCGCGGTTCCTCGCCGGGCATCGGCGCGCGCAACAGCTCGAAGGCGGTCGCCGGCCGGTCGAGCCGGTCACGGCCCCGTCCGCCGGTTCGGGGGCTGGTCTGAAATCCGCTCGGGGAATCCTGGCGACTCATCGCGATCCGTGTTTGCCAATTATGCCTGGCCATGGGCCATCCGCTCGTGCAGGTAGCGATTCAACGTCGCCCGGGCCAACATGTCCATACCTTCGAGCGTGATCGACAGGGAAACATCACTCGGATCGTAGCGTTTTACCTTAGCCGTTGCCTGAAACAACGCGCCAGGGCCGGCGGTCGGAACCAGAACCTTGACCTCGGCGCGATCCGGCGGCTGAAGCGCGCCGTAGTAGTTGGCGATTTTCATCCCATCGAGGCTCCAGTTGTCGATCGCGTAGGGGGTGTTACCAATCACGATCGTCATCGGCGCGCTGATACGCCGGTGTCCTCGACGATCGGTGGCCTCGGCGAGATGGGCGGTTGAATGGTGTTGCATCACGGCGACCTCTTCAGGCTGGTGTCGCAACGGGATCAGCAATCCGCGTGCCAACCCGATTGGCGCGGTTCTCGGGTCTCGGTGGATTGTGAATTTCGCTGATTTCCTTGGGCTTCGGACGTGGCGCTAATCGAGGCGGGAAGATTTTACCCGGCGCGGTGGGCTAGTCGTGCCGGGCGATCTGTCCTCGCGATGGCCAGGCGGGACGTGTTGCGATGTCTTTTGATCCGCAGGAACTGCAGCGCATCTTGGTGCCGATTTCGGGAACCGGAAAGGCCGGGCCAAGTTGCTGGGACAGCATCGCGGTTGCCGCCTCGGCGTTATGCCCACATCGGTTGCACCAGCAGAAAACCCCGATGCCGGCCCGCGCCAGATCCCCCAGTGATGCCGCCCGCCGCGCGCGCTCCTCCTGATCGATTACGCTATCTTTTAGTCGTCCCATGTGATGCCCCTGGTTCTTGGAATGAGAACATATCAGGAACATTCTGAATGAAGCAATACACATTCCACCCACTCCGAAAGGACGGGGGACGTCGAAATCGCGTTGATATTGGCCGAAGGTTCTAGCCCTTGACGAGGCGGGGCATGGTCCGGAAACGGTTCATCACCGTCGAAAACGAGCCCGACGAGGTCACTGGTTTCGGCCCGTTGAAGAGCGCGAATACCGGGTCGTTTTGCCCTGGTTTTTGGGTTTTAACGACAGAATAGAGGGGGTGTTCCCGGCTGCTTCTGAAGATCGAAAACGTCGCCATGTGGCCGCCGCGATCAATCGCGTAATCGCGCCAGTCACCCTTGATGACGCCCATGCTGTAAGCGGAGAGGATCTCACCGAGTTCCCGCTTACTGAAAAACACTTCTCGTTTTCCGCGCCGGGCGCTGTTCAGTCGGATCAACTTCGCCATCGTTAGGTATTCGACCCCGTATTACGGTTCCATAACGCTAGTGTTCCCGAAAAAAAACGATGGGTAAAGTGTTTGAGAAGCCATCGCGGGCAAATGGTGGGCGATAGGAGCGATTCGCGTGAATTGAAAGCGTGGTCTCGCCGTCACATTGTTTGATTTCGTGGGCTGGCGGGAGTAGGGTGCGGCGCTTCCGGGACGCGGCTCCGAACAGGCTTAAAGGTCTTGGTTCGACGCTGGGACCGAGGATGGAACAGCGGGTTTGAAACCAAGGCGCGCGCGGGAACGCGAGGCGCCGGGATCGCGGAGAACGGCGTGGCCGATATCTTTCAGGAAATTGACGAGGAACTTCGGCAGGATCGTGCCGCGAAGCTGTGGAGCCGATACGGGAATTACGTGATCGCCGCGGCGGTACTCGTCGTCCTGGCGGTCGGCGGCTACAAGTTCTGGACCGCGCACGATCTGCAAACCCGCCAAACCGAATCCGCGACCTATCAGGAAGCGGTATCCCGCGCGGGCGCCGGTGACATTGAAGGCGCGATTGAGACGCTTGGCGCCTTGGCGAACGATGCCGGCACCGGCTATGCGGTGCTGGCGCGCCTCCAGCAGGCGGCCTTGGCGGCGAAACAAGGGGATCTGGAGGCAGCGGCTCTGGCCTATGGCGCGGTCGCGTCCGACACCAGCGCCCCCGAGGTCTTGCGAGACCTCGCGAAGCTGCGGTCGGTGGCGGCGCGTCTGGAGAGCGCCGATCCGGCGGAATTGAGCCCGGCCCTCGATGATCTCGCGAAGCCTGGAAATACCTGGCGTCCGATGGCCTTGGAACTTCAGGGCGTGCTGGCGATCAAGGCGGGCGATAGTGCCGCGGCAAGCACGATATTTTCCGAGCTCGCGGATTCCGCCGACACGCCGCGTGGTATGCGCGCGCGCGCGGCCGAGATGCTCAAGGCCCTGGGCAAGTAAAGATCGGGCCCTCAGGTGAATAGAACGCAACCAACGATTTCCAGGGCCGCGAGATGGCTCAGGCGTGGCGGGTCGGTTCTAACCGTCGCGCTGCTGGTGTCCGCATGCTCCGAGGGGTTTTTTGGCGAGACCAAGTCCGCCCCACCTCTGCCCGGTGAGCGGATTTCGATCATGGCACTGGAGCGATCGCTTCGCCCGGATGAACGACTGGCGGACGTGCCGGTTGCCTTGCCGCGGCCGCGGGTTAACGAGGAATGGCCGCAGCCAGGCGGCGATGCCGCGCACGCGATGGGACATCCCGCTCTTGGGGACGTACCGGAAAAGGCGTGGAGCGTGGATATCGGTGCCGGCTCCGATTCCGACGCGGCGTTGCTTGCCTCGCCGGTGCTGCGCGACGGACGTATTCTCACGCTCGATGCCGAGGGAATGCTGACAGTTTTCGACGCGGCGTCGGGAGAGCGGTTCTGGCGCTTGGATACACGATCTCCGGACGAGGAAGACGCGGTCTATAGCGGCGCGATCACGACCGGCGAGGGCAAGGTATTCGCCGCGACGGGTGTTGGTGAGGTGATCGCGGCCTCGTTGGAAACCGGCCAGGAGCTTTGGCGGGTAAACGCCCAGGGACCTATCCGGGGGGCGCCGACCTATAGTGACGGTCGGGTGTTCGTCACCACGATCGACAATCAGGGTCTTGCCCTGTCCGCGGAAACCGGGGAGCGGGCTTGGGCACATTCGGGGATCTCCGAGAACGCGGCGCTTCTTGGTGGCGCGAGCCCGGCGGTCAAAGACAGTGTTGTTATCGTTCCCTACTCCTCGGGCGAGGTTTTCGCGCTGAAAGCCGAGACGGGCCGCGTGTTTTGGGTTGATAGCTTGAGTGAGGTTCGCCGCGCCAACGCGGTGACCAGTCTCGCGGATATCAGGGGCAATCCCGTGATCGACGACAACCTCGTCATCGCGATGAGCCATTCGGGCAGAATTAGCGCGCTGGATTTCAAATCCGGGGCGAGAGTCTGGGACCGACGCATTGGCGGCACCCACACGCCCTGGGTCGCGGGAGAGTTTATCTTTGTTGTGTCTAATGCCGCGGAAGTAATAGCGCTGACACGCCGGGACGGGCGGGTGCGATGGCTCACCCAATTGCCGCAATTCGAAAGCCCGGAGGACCGAGAGGGGGCGATCCAATACGCCGGCCCCGTGCTCGCGGGCGACCGCCTGATCGTCGCGTCTTCCCTGGGTGAGTTGCACGCCATTTCTCCCTACACGGGTGACCCGTTGGGCATCGTGGATGTGGGGGATCCCGTGTTCATTCCGCCAATCATCGCGGGCGAGAGTCTCTATGTTTTGACCGATAAGGGTCGCCTGATCGCCTATCGCTAGCGGTTCAATCCGGACACGCAAAATGACCATGACCGTTGCCATCATCGGCCGACCCAATGTCGGCAAGTCGACGCTTTTCAATCGATTGGTTGGGCGGCGCGAGGCGATTGTCGACGATATTCCCGGCGTCACCCGCGATCGCCGGGAGGGACGCGGGCGGATTTCGGATCTGGAGTTTCGGCTGTTCGATACCGCTGGCCTGGAAGACGCCGAGGACTCGGCGCTCGAGGGGCGGATGCGACACCAAACAGAGGCCGCCGTCGCCGAGGCCGACGTGGTGTTGATGCTGATCGACGCCAAGGCGGGTGTTACGCCATTGGATGAGCATTTCGGCAGATGGTTGCGTAAGGAGCAGGACAAGGTCGTTCTGGTCGCTAACAAATGCGAAGGCAAGGCTGGGACCGGAGGCCTGCTCGATGCATTCCGCCTTGGGTTGGGAGAACCGGTGGCGATCTCGGCGGAGCATGGCGAGGGGCTGGCGGATCTGTATCAGGCGATGGTGCCGTACGCGCGCGACGACGAGGCGGAAGATAGCCCCGAGGAGCGGGACAACGGTGGCGACGACATTATCGATGAATCGCCGGACGGTTCCGAAATTTGGCGGGACATCAACGCGCCCAAGGTTCTGCGCTTGGCCATCGTCGGGCGCCCGAATGTCGGCAAGTCGACCTTGATGAACGCTGTTCTGGGCGAAAACCGCGTGCTGACCGGGCCTGAAGCCGGCATCACTCGGGATGCGATCCAGGTGGATTGGTCTTGGAAAGATCACCCGATCCAGCTCGTGGACACGGCGGGGCTGCGCCGCAACGCTCGGGTTTGGGGACGCCTGGAGCGCGCCTCGGGCGCGGATACTCAGCGCGCTATCCAGTACGCTCATGTCGTGGTCCTGATGCTCGATGCCACGATGATGCTCGAACGTCAGGATCTGACCATCGCGAGGAATGTTGTCGAGGAGGGGCGCTCCCTGATCCTGGCGGCGAACAAATGGGACATCGTGGAGGACAAGCAAGCGGCGCTGCGCCAACTCCGTGACCGGATCCAGACCTCCCTGCCGCAGGTTCGCGAAATCCCCTACATCACGGTTTCCGCCCTGCGGGAGCGCAATCTCGATCGGCTTTTCGATACGGTGCTCGATGTATACGATACCTGGAACCGTCGGGTTTCAACGGCGCGGTTGAATCGCTGGCTATCGGTCATGGTCGATCGCCATCCCCCGCCCTTGGCCCGGGGACGCAGGGTTCGCTTGCGCTACATCACCCAGGCAAAGACCCGTCCTCCGACCTTCGCATGCTTTTGCAGCCAGCCGGACGGGTTGCCCGATGCTTATGTCCGCTACCTGGTGAACGGTTTGCGGGACGATTTTGGTCTTCCGGGCGTGCCGATCCGGTTTATGCTTCGCGGGGGACGGAATCCGTACGTGGACAAGGATAACTGAATGCGGTTTGGCGAGACTCGCGGTGGCGCGCTGGAACGGGGGGCGGGATGAGATCGCGCCGCAATCCCGGGGACCAGGTGACGGTCGATGACATCGCCAAGCTGTATGACGCGCTGCTCAGGGCCCAAAAGAAACGCTATTACCGGCGGTGGGATATGAATACCAGCCACATGGGACGACGCAAGAACCGCCAGATCGTTCAGGATGATGTGCGCCTGAAGCGGATCAAGGACCGCGCCGAGGGTATCCGCTTCGCGTTGGGCCATGAAGACTTAGCTCATCGCCAGCGCAAGGAATTGGAGCAAACCTTGAGGAACCTCGAGCTCGCCGCGTCGGGGATCGAACGCGAGTTGAAGAAATAGCCGTTTGGCTAGTGCTCAAGAGGCCAGCGGTTACGCGTCGATAAGGTCGCCGTGGGTCAAACAATCCGGCGACGCCAACTCCAAAAAAAGCGGCACAAGTGTCTCGGGCTCTTTCACGCTGGACGGATCCTCGCCCGGGAACGCCGCGGCGCGCATGCCGGTACGCGTGGCGCCGGGATTAATCATGTTGATCCGCAGCTTGCTTTTCACGTTCTCGGCGGCATAGCTCCGTACCATCGCCTCCAGCGCGGCCTTGCTCACGGCATAGGCGCCCCAGAATGGCCGGGCGCCGCGGGCGGCGGTTGACGTGACAAAGATCGCGCGCCCCGCGTCCGACAGCCTCAGGAGCGGGTCCATGCTTCGGACCAGGCGCTGGTTGGCGGTGAGGTTGACCGCGATCACCTCTTCCCAAAGTTTTGGGTCATATTGGTGAATTGGCGTCAGTTGTCCCAGCGCACCGCCATTGGCGACGAGAACGTCCAACTTGCCCCAGCGCTCATAGATGTTGGCGCCCAACCGGTCGATGGCCAGCGTGTCCTGGAGATCCATCTCCACCAGGGTTGCGGAGCCGCCAGCACGTTGGATGTCGTCATCGACCTCCTCGAGACCGCCGATGGTCCGGGCGGTCAGAATCACGTGCGCACCCTCGGCCGCGAAACCCTTGGCGACGGCCGCTCCGATGCCGCGCGACGCGCCGGTGATCAATGCCACGCGATCTTTCAGCAAATTCGCCAAGGTCATCTCGCCGAGCTGGTTGTCAGGATGCTTCGGCGAGGAGCGACAATTGCGCGCCGCGCGCGCCGCCGTCATGGTCGACTAGGCGGATGGGATAATCACCCGTAAGGCAGGCATCGCAATATTGCGGCGCGTTCTCGTCGCGCCCCGCCTCGCCCATCGCCCGATAGAGGCCGTCCATCGACACGAAAGCCAAGCTGTCGACACCGATCAACGTGGCCATCTCCTCCAAGGACATGCGCGCGGCCAGAAGCTTTTCGCGTTCCGGCGTATCCACCCCATAGAAACAGGAATGCGTCGTCGGTGGGCTGGCGATGCGCATATGAACCTCGCGCGCGCCGGCGGCTCGGACCATCTCGACGATTTTGGTCGAGGTTGTACCGCGCACGATCGAATCATCGACAAGAATTACCCGGTTGCCCGCGAGTTGGGCGCGGTTGGCGTTGTGTTTCAGCTTCACGCCGAGATGGCGGACATGATCCATCGGCTCAATGAAGGTGCGTCCAACATAATGGTTGCGAATAATGCCGAGCTCGAAGCGGATGCCCGATGCCTCGGCGTAACCAACCGCGGCGGGCACGCCGGAATCGGGTACCGGCACCACGACATCGGCGTCGACATGGCTCTCCCGCGCCAATTCCGAGCCAATCGCCTTGCGGGCATCATAGACGCTTTGTCCCTCCACGATGCTGTCCGGGCGCGCGAAATAGATGTACTCGAAGACACAGAACCGCCCGGGCTTTTGCTGGAACGGGCGAAACGATTGTACGCCGTCATCCGTGAGAACCACCATCTCGCCGGGGGCCACGTCGCGCACGAACTCGGCACCGATAATATCGAAGGCGCAGGTTTCCGACGCCAGAATATGCGCGTCCCCCAACCGTCCCAGCACCAGGGGGCGAACGCCGAGGGCATCGCGCACGCCGATCACTGAATCCTGGGTCAGGCAGATAAGAGAATAGGCGCCTTCAATTCGGCGCAACGCTTCGACCATGCGGTCGGCGAATGTCGTTGCCCCGCTGCGTGCCATCAAATGGACAATGGTCTCGGTA
>JADHLJ010000260.1 GCA_016780745.1 Alphaproteobacteria bacterium
CGCACCCCCTGCTTGTCGCGCAACCAGTCGCGCAGCCGGTTGTGGTTGGAGAGCGAGCCGTTATGCACCAGGCACAGGTCGTCTCCGGTATTAAAGGGATGCGCGCCCTCGGTGGTTACCGCGCTTTCCGTCGCCATGCGGGTATGGCCGATCATGTGACTACCGGCCATTTGCGAGACCTCGAAGCGCTCCAGCACATCGGCGGGAAGGCCGATCTCCTTGTAGATTTCCAGCACCGAGCCGGAGCTCATCACCCGGATATCGGCGCGGTTGGCCTCGATCCAGCCGCGCAAGGTCGAGGCATCAAGAGGCGCGCGCAGGATCGCGTGGGTCGAGGCCCGCTCGACATCGACCACCACGCCCAGCCCGGCGCTCGCCGCCGCCGCGAGCGCGTCCCAGTCATGGTCGGGCGCGTCGCTATACACCGTGACCTTGGCGACCCCGTCATCGCCGGCCCGCTCGCGATAGACCGCCAGGCCGGCGCTATCCGGCCCGCGCTCGGTCATCTCGACCAGCATCGGCGCGAACAGCCGCCCCAGACCACCGCGCAATTCCGGGTTCTTCAGATAGAGGCCAACGATACCGCACATAACCGGGAGTTCTCCGCGCCGACAATCCGAACGACGCGTCACGCGCCGCCAGGATCTTAAGCCGAGAGGGTGTGGGGTGCGCAAGGGGGATGATGTAGGGTGGGTGGATGGCGGGCGAGATGATCCGACGCCTCGCCACCTCAACGCTAAACTTCGCCGACGACCATCACCTCATTCGTCATCCCGGACTTGATCCGGGACCGACGCCTGAAGCTGGTCATCGTGACGTGTGGCGGAGCAATTCGACCAACATGTCGGCGCGGCCACGTCTCCTCGTCATGCTCGACTACCCGTCGCCGGCCAACGCTTCAGGCGTCGGCCCCGTTGCCTGCCCTCGAGAAATCGGGGGTCAAGCGCGGGTGACGGGACTCGGTGAAGCGGGAAATTGATCCACCGCCCCTCAACACCTACCCCACCGAAACCGGCTGCAGGTCCTCGTCCAACGGATAGATCGGGCGACGGACGTTTTTGAAATCGAGCATGTCGTAATCCGACGTACACACCCCGACCCCGGCGCAGTCCACCACCTGTTTGGCGATCTTCTTGAAGCCCGCGCGCCAGTGCACACGGCTTTTCAGCATCAGGTACTTCTTGGCCAGCGGGTCGATGCCGAGGCTCTGGAAGCAAGCGAAATCGTTCGGCTCTTGTTGGGTGGAGATGACGACGATCTCGACCTTGCCGGTGTCCAGCACCACGGTCGGGCCCATGTTGTTCATCACGCCCTTGCCCATCGGGCCGATATTGCGGAATCGCCCGTCCGAGATCAGCCGGACCCGGCCAGTGACCGAGAGCGGCTCGCCGACCCGGTCGATCGAAGGCATGTCGGTCTTGCCGCCGAGCGATACCGTCACCTCGGCGCCGATGCCCGCCTGGATCATGGTCTGGACCGCCGCCGGGTCGGAGATCGCGAAGGCGGCGACGTCTTCCAGACCGGCGTCGAGAATACCCTTCAGCACCATCATCGTGTCCATGGAGCCGCCCGACGCGGCGTTATCGTAGTGATCGAGCAGGATGATCGGGCCGTCTTCTTCCATCGCCGAGGCGCGGGCAAGCGACTGGTCCAGTGGTTCGATCTCATAGACAAAAGTCGAGCGCTCCCGCCAGGCGAGGTCCAGCAGTCGATCGCGCATGTCCTCGGCGAGGCGCATGTCGCCATCGGTGACCACGACGGCGCTGGAGCCGGCCAAGCGGATATCGGCATGCGGAAAGCCGGTGAAGAAACTGGCGCAGAGCGCGCCCTCGGCTTCAAGCTCGCGGGCCAGCGCCTGGATCTCCCGGTTCGGCGAGTCGTCCGAGCCCTGGCGCATCACATGCGGCAGCATCGGTCGGTTGCCCCAGGCCATGGTCGGGCGCGCCTCTCCCTTGATCATCGAGAAGAACGCCTTGCCGGCGCGCATGCCGGTCTCATACACGTCGACATGTGGATAGGTCTGATAGCCGGCGATGATATCGGCGTTGTCGACGATCGCCGGATACATGTTGGTGTGCATGTCCAGCGAGACGGCGAGCGGAGTATCCGGCGCGATTTGTCGTATCCGGGCCAAAAGCGCACCCTCGCCGTCTTCCTGGCTTTCGGTGACCATGGCGCCGTGCAGCTGTAGCAGAATGCCGTCACAACCCTCCTCGACCGCGGCACAGATCCGATCGGTCATATAGGTATAGGCCGCGTCCTCGACTGGGCCGCTCGGCCAGGCACCTGCGGCGATGGGCAGCACCATTTCGGCGCCCTCGGCCTCGGCAAGCTCGATAAAGGCGCCCACCGCGGTGCCGGTGTTCCGATAGGCCGCGATGATCTCCTCGCCCTCCAGCGGTCCCGGACGGGTATTGCCCCGGCCAAACCGCGACAGCGGCGTCGGCACCGTCGAGAAGGTGTTGGTCTCGTGGCTCATCATGGCGATGAGAAGGCGCATGGCGGGGCTCCGGCGGTTGTGCTTTCAAGCGAATACTCTAAAGGACTTCAGGGCGCGCGGATATCCTTCGAGACGGGCACGACGCATCGAGGTTTTCGCACTACCAGTTCATATCTCTTCAGGACCGAATTCCCACCGAAAGGTGGGACCCATGCCGCTGACTTGTCGGCGTGGGTGGTCGTTCAGGCGTGGCGATGGCCCTGGCATTGACGGATTTCGCGGGTCCTTAACGCAAGCGGAATGGATCCCACCTTGCGGTGGGAATTCGAAGCCGTGGAAGTTCGACTGTCGAAAGGCCGGTGCGTTCGAGCGACGAAGCAACCGGCCTTCGTGGCTCGACGGGCTTTAGTTATTCGGCCATTCACGACCGCCGCCGGTGATCCAGCTTCGGTCGAGTTCAGCGATATCGGACACGCCGAGCTGGATCATCTGCAACTCCAGCTCGCTGGCCAGCATGTCGGCGACATGGCCCGGCCCGCTCGGCCCCATCGCGCCGAGACCCCACATGAAAGCGCGCCCGCAGAACACGAAGTCGGCGCCCAGGGCCAAGGCCTTCATAACGTCTAGACCGTTGCTGAAACCGCTATCGACCATCACCGTGGCGCGATCCCCGACCACGTCGACGATCTCGGGCAAGACCTCGATACTGGAGGGCGCGGCGTCAAGTTGCCGGCCGCCATGGTTTGAAACCAGGATGCCGTTATAACCAAGATCGATGGCCGCCGTGGCATCGTCGGGATGCATGACGCCCTTGATGATCAGATCACCCTTCCACTTGTCGCGAATGCGTTTCAGGCGATCGATGCTGGTCGGCTGACCCAGCTGTTCGGACACGAAATTGGCCATGCCGCGCATGCTCTTGTCCGGCGCGTATTTGCCGAGGGTTTTGAAATGCGGAAAGCCCGACGCCAGGGTCGCGAGGCTCCAATGCGGGCGCATGGCGGCGTTCCAGATCGTCGCCGCGCTGATCCGGGGCGGCACCGCCAGACCGTTATACATATCGCGCGGGCGCCAGCCCCGAGCGGGCACATCGACGGTCACCATCAAGGCCTTGCAGCCGCTGTCCTGGGCCCGCTTGATCAGATCGTCGTTCACCTCTTCATCCTTGGGCGGATAGAGCTGATACCAGGCGTTGTCGCCACCGGCGGCGGCGAACTGTTCGATATCGACGGTGCAAGCGGTACTAAGCGTGACCGGAATATCGGCGGCCTTGCCCGCGCGCGCGAAATGCAGCTCGGCATTGGGCCATTGCAGGCTGGCAAGCCCCATCGGCGCGATGCCAAAGGGTTTGGCGTAGGTGCGGCCGAACAGCTCGGTTTTCATGTTGATGGGCTTGCGCTCAACCACATAGCGCGGCGCCATCTTGATCGCCTCGATGGCGGATCGGTTCAGGTTCTTGCCAACCTCCGGGCCAGTCCCGCCATCGACATAGTCATAGGAAAATTTCGGCAGACGTTTCTTGGCGGCGCGATGCAGGTGATCGACGCTCGGATATCGGTTGGCTTGACGCATGGCGAGCTTCTTTTGCGGTAGGTGGCGTGAAAAGGCGCGCCACTATAGACGCGTCGCACGGAAAACGCTCGCCCGATGTCTGGAGGCGGCGGCCCGTATCCGAAAGGAGCATTCGAGAGTCGCTTTCAAGACACGGAAAAATCGCGACATGGCGTTTTCATGACAGTCCTGTATAGGGATTTGTGCTGCACTCCTTCCATGAGGCCGCCTTTGGCGTTGCCGCGTGACCCTGTCCTGGGAGCCGAGCAGATGAATGTCGAGCCGTCCTACGCCGCCACCCGCAAGATCAACCCGCGCCCGGGGCAAACAGCCGCGCTGAAGCCCGACGGCACCCCCGACGACAAAGACCGGGTTGAGATCGGCCCAACACCGCTCGCCTTTGCGGAATGGGCGGAAGCCGGCCTTGAGATCCCGCATCTGCCGACGATGCGGCAATGCCGGCTGGACCGGCTTGTGAAGATGCTGCGCGAGCGCGATTACGGCGCGATCCTGATGTTTGATCCGCTGAACATCCGCTACGCCTCGGACACCACCAACATGCAGATCTGGACCATGCATGACCCGTTCCGGGCCTGTTTCGTCACCGCCGACGGTTACATGATCATGTGGGACTTCATCGGCCTGGACGACCTGTTGACCGCCCATAATCCGCTGGTGCGCGAGACCCGGGGCGGGGCGTCGTTCTTCTACTTTATCAATGGCGACAAAACCCGTGAGGACGCGGCCACTTTCGCCGGCGAGATCGACTCGCTGATGCGTGAACATTGCGGCGGCAACAGGCGCCTGGCGGTCGATAAGATCATGGTGCACGGCCTGCGCGCCCTGGAGAACCTCGGCATCGAGGTGATGGAGGGCGAGGAAGTCACCGAGAAGGCGCGGGTGGTCAAGGGCCCGGACGAGCTCAAGGCCCTGCGCTGCGCCATGTATTCCTGCGAGGCGGCGCTGGCCGAGATGGAACGGGTCAGCGCGCCGGGCATGACCGAGGCCGAGGTCTGGTCGGTGCTGCACGCGGAAAACATCAAGCGCGGCGGCGAGTGGATCGAAACCCGCCTGCTCTCCAGCGGACCGCGCACCAATCCCTGGTTCCAGGAAGCCGGCCCTCGGATCATCCAAAACGGCGACATCCTCGGCGTCGACACCGATCTCGTCGGCCCTTACGGCATGTGCGCCGACATGTCCCGCGCCTGGCTGGTCGGCGACAAGAAACCCACCGACGAGCAGAAGCGGCTGTTCAACGTCGCGCATGAGCACGTCGCGACCAATGTCCAGCAATTCGCGCCAGGCGTAAGCTTCAAGGAGCTGACCTTCGGTGGTCATCAGTTGCCCGAGGAATTCATCGACCGGCGCTATGGTTGCAAGATGCACGGGGTCGGGCTGTGCGATGAATGGCCGGCGATCCTTTATCCCTATGACTGGCGCGAGGGCGCGTTCGATTATGCGCTGGAACCCGGCATGGTGATGACGGCGGAGGTCTATATCGGCGCGGTTGGCGGTCGCGAGGGGATCAAGCCGGAAGACCAGGTCATCATCACCGAGGACGGGATGGAGAACATGACCCGCTATCCCTTCGACGAACGGCTTCTGGGTTAAGGCCGGAACCAGCTCTGGCTGGACCTGGACGATACGGCGATGCACGATAGCGCCCCCAGCCGAAAGGGAGCGCCGATCATGCCAAAAGACAATCCGGACACCGAAATGACCGCCGGCGGCGCGATCTTCACGCGTCTGAAGGCGCTTGGCGTCGACTATGTCTTCTGTAATTCCGGCACTGATTTCCCGCCGATCATCGAAGGGCTCGCCGAGGCGATGGCCAAGGGGATCGATCTTCCCCAAGCCCTGGTGATCCCGCATGAGAGCGCCGCGCTCGGCATGGCGCATGGCTACTACGCGGCGACCGGCAAGGCGCAGGCGGTGATCCTGCACACTAATGTCGGCCTCGCCAACGGCGCCATGGGCATGATCAACGCCGCCACCGATCATGTCCCCATGATCTTGATGTCCGGACGCACGCCCGTGGTTGAGCGGAACCGGTTCGGCGCCCGCACCGTGCCGATCGGTTGGGGCCAGGAGATGCGGGATCAGACCGCGCTGGTCCGCGAAACCTCGAAATGGGATTACGAGGTGCGCTTTCCCGAGCAAGTCCCAGAGTTGCTGGACCGGGCCCACGCCATCGCAAGCTCAACGCCGTCCGGGCCGGTCTATCTCGCCCTGCCGCGCGAGGTGCTGTGCGAGCCCTGCCCGATGGACGAGGTGAGCGCGCCGATCACCATGGCCGCGACGCGAGCCGCCGCGCCGCAAGGGGATCTCGAGCGCCTCGCCGAGCTTCTTGCCAATGCCGAGAACCCCTTGATCATCGCCCAGCGCGGCGCCGGCGACCGGGCCGGTTTCGACGCCCTGGCCCGCCTTGCCGAGGCTTGGGCCTTGCCGGTTTGCCACTACTGGGCCGGCGCCTTGGCTATATCCTATGAGCATCCCAGCTGCGTCGGCTCCGACGTCGCGCCGTGGCTGGCCGAGGCGGACGTGGTGCTGGTGCTGGATGGTTTGGCGCCATGGTCGCCGGACATCCACAGCCCCAAGGCCTCGGCGACGATCGTCAATCTCGGGCCCGACCCGTTGCATCACCGCTTCCCGGTGCGCAACTTCCGCTCGGATCTCTCGATCACCGGTGAGGTCGGCGACGCTCTGGTCCGGCTCGACGCGATGCTGAGCCCACGCGCCGGCGCGCGCACCGCGAGGATCGAGCCGCGCCGCGGCCGCGTGGCCGAACGGGTGACGGCGTCCCGCGCCGCCCAAGACGCCGCCGCGACGGAGGGCGCGTCGGTGCCGATGACCAAGGCCTGGGTGGCCAAATGCGTCGGTGACGCCGTCCGCGATTACGATGCGACGTTGCTTTGCGAGCTTGGCTGCCCGCTGGACCACGTCCGCCCGACCAAGCATGGCTCCTGGCGCGACCTGCCGCATTCCGGCGGTCTCGGCTGGAGCCTGCCGACCGGCATGGGGATGAAGCTCGCCAACCCGGACCGCCTGATCGTCTCCACCATGGGTGACGGCTCGTATATGTTCGCCAACCCCGTGGCCTGCCACCAGATCGCCGAGGCTTATGAGATCCCGACCCTCTCGGTGATCCTCAACAATCAGGAATGGTTCGCGGTCCGCCGCGCGGCGATGGGCCTCTACCCGAACGGCCACGCGGCCAAGGCCAACCAGATGCCGCTGACCGCCCTGTCGCCGAGCCCGGAATTCGCCCGCATCGTCGAGGCCAGCCGTGGTTTCGGGCAAACCGTCACCGACCCGACCAAGCTGTCCGAGGCCTTGGCGCGCGGTATCGATGTGGTAATGAACGAAAAACGCGCCGCCGTGATCAACGTGATGGTGGCCTGACCCGGGGCCGGATCAGTATCATGAACAATTCAGCGCCTCCCGCCCACGCCTCGGTCGTCGTCATTGGAGGCGGGGTGATGGGATGTTCG
>JADHLJ010000261.1 GCA_016780745.1 Alphaproteobacteria bacterium
TGGCGTATCGCGTGCGAGCCAGTTTCCTGCCAGGGCGTGCCGCCTCGGTCATGGACAAGCTCTCTCGGTTCGAGATGCACCGCATCGATCTCACCAAGGACGCGGTTCTGGAAAAGGGCTGTGTCTATATTGTCCCCCTGCAGGAACATGTCCGCCTGCCCGCGGGGGTTTCCGGAACCGCGAACCCAAAAAGTTCCACCGGCCGCCTGGATGTCTTCACGCGACTGATCACCGATTACACGACCGAGTTTGAGTCCGTCGCGCCGGGCTACCGGGGGCCGCTCTATGCCGAGATCTCGCCTCGAACCTTCAGTATTCTGGTGCGCCAGGGCTCTTGCCTGAACCAGTTGCGTTTCCGCCGAGGCAATCCACCGCCCGCCGATTCAGCGATGCGGCGTCTCCAGGAGACCGAGGGGCTCGTCGATACCGGCGAGATGACGGCTGATATCAATAAGGGCGTCGCCATCAGCGTCGATTTGAAGGGTGACGATACCGGGCTTCTCGGCTATCGCGCGAAACCCCACACGGCGCTGATCGACATCGACAAACCCGGCGCCTGCGATGTCCTGGATTACTGGGAGCCGGTTTTTCGCAACCCCGGGCGACCGGCGGAGCTGATCCTCAATCCCGACGAGTTCTACATTCTGATGTCCAAGGAGTTCGTCACCGTTCCGCTCGACCACGCGGCGGAGATGCGGGCCTACGATACAAGGGTCGGTGAGTTCCGGGTCCACTATGCCGGGTTCTTCGATCCAGGCTTTGGACATGAGGCCGCCGGCGGCGTCGGCACGCGCGCGGTGCTCGAGGTCCGTTCGCACGACGTGCCTTTCCTCGTGGAGGACGGCCAGACGGTTTGCCGACTCATCTATGAGCAAATGACCGAAATTCCCGACAAGCTTTATGGCGCCGGGGGCGTCGGTTCAAACTATCAGGGACAGGGCCTGAAGCTTTCAAAGCACTTCAAGTCGCCGGAAAAGTCCTAAGGCGAAAGCCAAACCCCATTACGTCAAACAGAGATATCGACCGAGCCGCTACCAGAAGCCGATTGATTGGTCTCGGCGATGACGCGCGCGGTTTCGACGGCGCTTTGGACGACCTGGGCGTTTGCCGCTTGGCTTTGTTTGGCGACGTTCAACGCCACAACGGCCAGGGATTGCGCGGCGCCAGCGGATGAAACAGCCATTGGATGCCTTTCCGGTCCTTCTGGACCCCTCGTTTCGATCACGATATCCCCGTTTTCGGAGACGGCTTCGTGTTCCTAACATGGCCGCCTGACAAGACGCTTTCAAGCCTATTCACGCGCCCCGGCGGTGATGTTGCCGGGATCGTGCGATTTCGCACGGAAACCGGCGATTCGCTCATGCTTGACATCCGCGTCGCCTGACGGTTTTATCCGGTCCCTCTTGAGCGTTCGCGTATCCGCGCGGGCGCTCGATATTTTTTCGTGAAGGAGACGTCTCGTGGTTACATCGGTGATGCCCACTTACGGGCGGATCGACATCGCTTTCGAGCGCGGCGAAGGATCCTACCTGTACAGCACCGATGGGCGACGATATCTCGACTTCGCCAGCGGTATCGCGACGAACTCCCTCGGCCACGCGCACCCGCATCTGGTCGCCAAGGTTCAGGAGCAGGCCGGCAAACTCTGGCATGTCTCGAACCTCTACAACATCCCGGAGCAGCAGCGTTTCGCCGACCGCCTGGTGGCGAATTCCTTCGCGGATACCTGCTTTTTCTGCAATTCCGGCGCCGAGGCAATGGAAGGCGCGCTGAAAGTCGCGCGCAAATACCACTTCGTGAATGGTGACGCCGACCGCGAGGAAATGGTCTGCGCGACCGGCTCGTTCCATGGCCGCACCCTGGCGACCCTTTCGGCCGGTGACAATGACAAGTATCGCGAGGGCTTTGGTCCGCGTCCCGGCGGCTTCACCCACGTGGCCTTCGGTAATCTCAACGAGATGCGCGCCGCGATGAGCGACAAGACCGCGGCCATCGTGGTGGAGCCGATTCAGGGCGAAGGCGGCATTAACCCCGCCACCTCGGAATATCTCCAGGCGTTGCGCGAAATCGCCGATGAATTCGGCGCGCTTCTGGTTTTCGACGAGGTTCAATGCGGCATGGGCCGGACGGGGCACCTCTTCGCCTATGAGATCTCGGGCGTCGCGCCCGACATTATGGCTTTGGCGAAGGGGCTCGGCAGCGGTTTTCCCGTGGGCGCGGTGCTGGCATCGGAAAAGGGTGCCTCGGGCATGTCTCCGGGCACCCATGGCTCGACCTATGGCGGCAATCCGATGGCCATGGCCGCCGGCAATGCCGTGCTGGACGTGATGCTGGAAGACGGTTTCCTAGATACGGTCCAAAAAAACGGGACCTATTTGCGCCAGCAGCTTGAAGCCGTCGTCTCGCGTCATCCCAAGGTATTGGAATCGGTACGTGGCACCGGCCTCATGCAAGGCATCAAATGCGTGAAGCCCAATCTTGAGCTCATGACGGCGACTCGCGAGGCGGGGCTTCTGACCGTTGTCGCTGGTGACAACGTACTGCGGATCCTGCCGCCACTGACGGTTTCAAAGGGCGAGATCGACGAGGCCGTTGGCTATCTCGATACGGCTTTCGCCGCCGCTTCCGACTAGGGCTCGGCAACCAAACAGACAAGAAGTGGGGGCCGTGACGTGACGGCAAGCACCCGACATTTTCTGGATCTCGACGAAATCGACGAGGCCGATCTGCGCGGCATGATTGACCATGCCGCCGCCATGAAACGCGGCGAGGCGGGCACCGACCAGCCCCTGCGCGGCAAGTACCTGGCGATGATCTTCGAGAAACAGTCGACCCGGACCCGGGTCTCCTTCGAAGTCGGCATGAAGCAACTCGGCGGCGATGTCGTGGTGCTCAACGGCGGTGACCTTCAGCTCGGGCGTGGCGAGACGGTCGCCGATACCGCCCGGGTGCTCTCTCGCTACGTGGATTGCATCATGATGCGGACCTATGAGCGCGAGAAGATGACCGAGATGGCGGAGTACGCAAGCGTTCCGGTGATCAACGGCCTTACCGACAGCACTCATCCCTGTCAACTGATGGCCGATGTGCTTGCCTTCGAGGAGCATCGCGGCCCGATCCGAGGCCGCACCATCGCCTGGAGCGGTGATGGCAACAACATGGCGGCGTCTTGGATTCACGCTTCGGTACGGTTTGGCTTCAACCTGCGGATCGCTTGTCCGGAAGAGTTGAAGCCGGACCCGGCGCTATTCGACTGGGCGGATTCCCAGGGCGGCGCGGTCGAGTTGCTGCACGACCCGGTCGCGGCGGTTCGTGACGCCGACTGCGTGGTGACGGATTCGTGGATCTCGATGGGCGACGATGAGGCCAATCGGCACAATCTGCTGTCTCCGTTCCGGGTGGATGACGCGTTGATGTCGAAGGCCAAGGACGACGCGGTGTTTCTGCATTGCCTTCCCGCGCATCGCGGCGAAGAGGTTACCGCCGAGGTCATCGACGGGCCGCGTTCACTGGTTTGGGACGAAGCCGAGAATCGCCTCCACACACAAAAAGCGATCCTGGCCTGGTGCCTGGCATGAGCCAGAATGGCGGCGGCGTGGGTTATGTGGATCAGGCTCAAGCGCGGGATGACATTGTTCTGCCGTTCCAAGTCGAGCCGTATGCGCTGCGCGGACGCATGGTTCGACTGGGTCCGGCGGCCGAGACGATTCTCGCCGCTCACGACTATCCGGAGCCGGTTTCCCGCCTGTTGGCGGAGATGCTCGCCCTGGCGCCCTGTCTTGCCGCCGCGCTCAAATACGAGGGCGTGTTCACGCTACAGGTCAAGGGCAACGGGGCCGTCCAAACCCTCATGGCGGATATCACGAGCGAAGGCGCCATGCGAGGCTACGCGAGCTTCGACCGGGACGCGGTAAACAAGGTGATGGAGGAGCACGGCGCCGATGCCCCGCTGCAACGCCTAACCGAGGGTGGTTACATCGCCTTCACCGTCGACCAGGGCAAGCACGCCGAACGCTATCAGGGTATTGTCGAGCTATCCGGCGCCACCTTGGCGGAGTGCACCCATGCCTATTTCCGCAACTCCGAGCAGTTGGAGACCGGCATCAAGGTCGCCGCGGGTCGATCCACCACGGGTACCTGGCGCGCCGGGGCGGTCATGGTTCAGCGCCTCGCCTATGCCGGCGGCACCGGCGCCCCAAAGGGTGTCAGCGAGGATGAGTATGATGAGGGTTGGCGCTCGGCGGTGATTTTGATGAGCAGCTGCACCGCCGACGAGATGCTGAACGAGGCGCTGGTGCCGGAAGCGTTGCTTTATCGGCTGTTTCACGAAACCGGCGTACGTGTTTATCCCGAGGAAACCCTGGTCGCGAAGTGCCGGTGTTCGACCGAAAAAGTGGAGCGGGTGCTGAAATCCCTCACCGACGAAGAACTACGGGACATGACCGTGAATGACGCGGTTACAGTTACCTGTGAATTCTGCAAGAACGAAACACGATATGACGACGCGGCCCTTGCGGCGTTGCGCCGAAGCTCCGACAATGTGGACGGCTCTCCCGCCTCGGGACGGACAGAATAGGATCCTTGTCATGCGCGTTTTGAGAAATGCCGCCCCATCCTGGCGTGCGTTATTGCTGCTCGTTGCCTTCCCATGGCTCCTGGTGGCCTGCGAGACGCCAAACCCCGCGATCTCTTTTCCGGAACTGACCTTCGCCCATAAGCCGAAGATCAATCTCGATGTCGCCAAGGTCGAGGTCATCAACGAATACCAGATGCCGTTCAAGGCGCCGAATGTCGAACATCTGGCCCCGGTCGCGCCTGGTGCCGCCGCGGAGCGCTGGGCTTTGGATGTTTTGAATCCCGTTGGTGCCACTGGTATCGCCCAATTCGTGATTACCCGTGCCTCGGTAACCGAGCAAAAGCTCAAAACCACGAGTGGGTTGAAGTCGCTGATCACGATCGATCAATCCGAGGAATACGAAGCCGCGCTGGATGTCAGGATCGAAATCATCAAGGGCAACCGCCGCCTCGCCACGGCGCGGACCTCGATCACCCGCACACAGACCGCCCGTGAGGACACGAAACCCAATCAACGCTCCAAACTGTGGTACGGCCTTGTGGAACGTCTGCTGCTCGAATTCGACGGCGAGATGCGCAAGCAGGCCGGCTCATACTTGAAGGAACACACGCGCTAGCGGGCGGTATCCGCCTCCAGTGCTTCGATCATCTCCGCGAGGCCGAGCACACGCCGCGCCTCCTCGACATGCAGGTTCTCGATCAATTGACCGTCCAGAAGAACCACGCCTGAACCTTCGGCCTCCGCCTTGGCGTGGACCTCGACAACCCGGCGTGACCAGTCGACGTCTTCCGCGGCCGGACCAAATGCCCGATTGGCCGCCTCCAGGGTCTTTGGGTGGATCAATGTCTTGCCATCGAACCCCATCTCGGCGCCTTGCCGGCAGATCTCGGCGAAACCCGCGTCATCGGACAGATCAAGATGAACGCCATCGAGTATGGCGAGGCCATGCGCCCGCGCGGCAAGCAAACACAGGCCAAGGCTGGTCATGACCGGCGCCCGCGTCGGCGTGTGCCGGGCGCGCAGATCCTTGGTCAGGTCCGAGGTACCCATCACGAGCACGCCGAGCCGGGAAGACGCCGCGGCGATCTCCACGGCCCCCAGGACCCCACGTGGGCTTTCGATCATGCACCATATCGCGAGCCCGTCCGGCGCTCCGCTGGCCACCAGAATCTGTTCCGCCGCGCGAATCTCGGCGGCGCTTTCGACCTTCGGCAGCAGGGCCGCGTCGGCACCCGACCCGGCGATGGCCTCCAGATCCGCCTGAACCCATTGGCTTCCGCCGCCGTTGGCCCGGATCACCAGCTCTCGCTTGCCGTATCCACCTTGCTTGACGGCGGCCACCGCCTGATCCCGCGCCATCTCCTTCTTGTCTGGCGCGACGGCATCCTCAAGATCCATGATGATCACATCGGCGGCGAGACTTAGCGCCTTATCGAGCGCGCGGGCATTGGACGCGGGCATGAACAGCGCGGATCGGCGCGGGCGAATTTCGGCGGGCATGGGTGTTTCCCTGGATCGCTAGATTGACGGGGATCAGACCATAACCTTTTCACGCGGCGCGGAAAATCTCCTGGACCCGGACCATGCACACGGCCAAGCTTTCATCTCCCGATAAAGGACCGAAACGAGACATCCCGGCATGGCCATTCTCAGCATCCAATCCGCCGTCGCGTATGGTCATGTCGGCAATGCCGTCGCGGTTCCGGCGCTGCAAGCCTTGGGGCTTGAGGTTTGGCGGGTGGATACCGTCGGCTTCTCCAATCATCCTGGCCATGGCCGCTTCACCGGCGGCGTTCGACCCGCGACCGAGATTGCCCATTTGATCGAGGGTATCGACACCCTCGGCGTCATGGGGGAATGCGAGGCCGTTTTGTCGGGATATCTGGGAGAAGCCGCAACCGCCGACGCCGTCGCCGGCGCGGTTGAGGCCGCGCGGCGGGCCCGCCCGGATGCGCGCTACGTGCTTGATCCAGTGATTGGCGATGACGGCCGGGTCTTCGTGCGCGAGGGTGTTCCCGAGGCGATCCGGGACAGGCTTTTGCCGCTGGCCGACATCGTTCTGCCAAACCCGAGCGAGCTTGGCTGGCTCGCCGGCGTCACGGTTGGCGGAATGTCTGACTCTATCGACGCCGCTCGACTTCTGCTGGACCGCGGCCCGTGCCTCGTCGTGATAACCGGGGTCGAGGAAGCCGATGAAATGGCCACTTACGCCGTATCACGCGACGCTGTCTGGCGCGCGGCGGCGACCCGGCGCGAGAGACGGTTCAATGGCACTGGAGATCTGTTCGCGGCGTTGTTTACCGGTTGGGTCACAAGAACAGGCGACCCCGATCACGCCCTGGCCGCATCGGTCGCGGGGCTGGATCTGGTCACCGGCGAGACCGAGCGGCGCGGGACCGAGGAACTGGCGCTGATCCCGGTCCTGGCGGAGATCGCCAGAACCGGGGAACACGCATCCGCGACGCGGATTGCCTAGGTTTTTACTTTAGGCGGCTTTCGCCAGATGCCGCTCGACCAGGGCTTCGGCGATCTGAACCGCGTTCAGCGCCGCGCCCTTGCGCAGGTTGTCCGAAACGCACCAGAAAACCAGCCCGTTCTGGACCGACGGATCCTTGCGGATACGGCTGATATAGACCGCGTCCTCGCCCGCGCATTCCTGAGGCGTAACATAGCCTTCATCCTCGCGGTGATCGACCACCACCACACCAGGAAAGGCGTTCAGCACATCGCGCGTGGCCTGCTCGTCGATCGGCTTGGCGGTTTCGATGAACACCGCCTCGGCATGACCGATGAACACCGGCACCCGCACGCACATGGCGACCAGGTCGATGTCGGGATCGACGATCTTCTTGGTCTCGGCGGTCATCTTCCACTCTTCCTTGGTGGAGCCGTCATCCATGAA
>JADHLJ010000262.1 GCA_016780745.1 Alphaproteobacteria bacterium
TCCATCATCACCATGGTACCGGCTTCGGCCTGCACCGCCTCGCCGGGATCCAGGATGATGGTGAGAAGCGGCGAGGCGTCGCCCTCGATCCGATATTCAATGTCGTCGGCCGCCATGGCTCGTCTCCTTGTCCGGTAAGTATCTCGGTCATACCGCGACACGGTGCCCACGTCATCCGTTCCGCCATGCCCTTTTGACGTGTGCGTTGCAATTTCCGACGAAACCGATCAGGTTTCCGGCCCCGTCGGATGCGATGATCCATACGAATGGGGCCAGAGCTTAGCCCAGGGGTTATCAATGAGCACGCTGTTCGAGAAAATGTTGAAGGAGCGCGACGTCCTGTTGGCGGATGGCGCGACCGGGACCAATCTCTTCGCGCTCGGCCTGCCGCATGGCGAGGCGCCGGAGCTTTGGAACCTGGAGGAACCGGGGCAAGTGCGGGCGCATTATCGGTCTTTTGTTGTCGCCGGTTCGGACATCGTGCTGACCAATACTTTCGGCGGCACCGCAAATCGGTTGAAATTGCATGGCCTTGATGATCGGGTGCATGAGGTCAATCGTGTCGCCGCGGAACTATTGGCCGAGGAAATTACCCGCGCCGGACGCGACATCGTGCTGGCCGGTTCCGTGGGGCCGACCGGTGATTTGTTCGAACCGCTGGGACCCTTGACCCATGCGGATGGGGTGGCGGCTTTCGCGGCGCAGATGCGCGGTCTCAAGGATGGCGGCGCCGACGTGGCGTGGATCGAGACCATGTCTTCGGAGGATGAGCTTCGAGCGGCCCTGGACGCGGCGCGGGAGGTCGGGATGAAGGCTTGCTGTACCCTGTCCTTCGATACCAATGGGCGCACCATGATGGGCGTGACCCCCACGCGCCTGGCCGAGATAGTCGCCGGTCTGGAGGACAAGCCGCTCGGCTATGGGGGCAATTGCGGCACCGGCGCCTCGGACCTGTTGGCGGGTTTGTTGAGCATGCGGGACAAGACGGGTGAGGGCGATATCCTGATTGCCAAGGCCAATTGCGGCATTCCGGAATATATCGATGGCGCGATCCGTTATAACGGGACGCCGGAGCTGATGGCGGATTTCACGCGACTGGCGCGAGACCTTGGCGCGCGAGTGATTGGCGGCTGCTGTGGCACCTCGGCGGAGCATGTCAGCGTCATGCGCGCGGCCTTGGACAACGGCACGCGAGGATCGGCGCCGGATCTGGCGGGGATCATCGCCAAGGTCGGGGCGCTTACCGGTTCGACGGCGGATCTGTTCGCCAACGCCGACGCGAAGCCGGCCGCGTCGCGGCGCGGGCGTCGTGGACGGCGCGCCGAGAGCTAACGCGCAAACTAGACTTAAACTTCGATATCGATGATCGAGCCGCGCGGTGCGTTCGGATTTGGGTTTTCCGGGATCCGCGTGGCGGCCTGGGCCCCCGGGGCGTTCGCCTGACGGCGGCGAGTCTGGTCGCCGGAGGTCTCGCTCAGCAGTTCCGCCTCGGCCGGTTGGCCGCGATTCTGCACGCGCGTGGGATCGGCCGCGCCGTCATTGGTCGGCGTCGGACCCGCCGGACGCTGTTGGATCAGCGGTACCGGCAACTGTGGAAATCGGCCTGTCGGGTCGATCGCCATGGTCGCGCAATCCTCTTCCTATCCCATGCGAATCGGCGGAAATCCTACGTTTTCAAGGCATCAAACCAAGTTCGCCGCGATTCAGCAAGTTTCGTAACTAAGCATTTGTATAAAATTTTAATTAAAATATGTCAACTAATGAATCACACCGAAAGGGTCGATTTCCGCTTAGGCCGTGGACGCGGGCGTTGATCGCCAGCCAGAGCCCGTCGATTGGGATCGAATGGTCGGTTTATTATTGTTGTATTTTCAGAAGCTTAGAGGAGGTCTTCGGGTGCAATCAGGGTCGGCGAGCGACCATGTCGATCTCGACAAGCGCGTCCCGGGCAAGACCGGTGACACCTATGCACGTCCGGGACGGCAGGGGCGCCGGGTCGAAATAACCACGATAGGTCTCGTTCATCGCCGCGTAATCGCGCTTGAACTCGGTAAGGTACACCCGGCAATTCACCACATTGCCGAGTTCCAGGCCTAGACCGTCGAGGACAATCAGCAGATTGTCCATGACCCGCCGGGTCTGCGCCTCCACACCCTCGGGAAGGGGTTTTGAATCGTCATTCGGGTCGGTCGGCATCTGTCCGGTTATGAAAATCCAGCCATCGGCTTCAACCGCGTGGCTGAACGGCGCCACATGGGTTGGCGCGGCGCTGAAATTCATGAAACTCGGCAAAGACATGCGGAGGCCTCCCGGCGTCGATGCGTGGCGGTCACCCGCCGCAGGACGCGCCGCCGAGGACGCAGAAGCGGGCGCAGTGCGGATGGTTCAGATGAACCCGGCGATCCGCCTCGGCAAGCGTGACACCAAGCTCGAACTGCTCATCATAAGGCAATAGCGTGCAAGCGACCACGGCGGGCTTCGCGGCCCCCTTGCGCTTCA
Source organism: Alphaproteobacteria bacterium (assembly GCA_016780745.1). Taxonomy (GTDB): domain Bacteria; phylum Pseudomonadota; class Alphaproteobacteria; order Thalassobaculales; family Thalassobaculaceae; genus JADHLJ01. The sequence goes on from JADHLJ010000262.1 coordinate 2,500, forward strand.
CCACCATGCGCGCCGAGGCGCACATCTGGGCGTCCGGAGAGACCGACAGAATTCCCCAGCAGGCCTCGGTAATCTCGGGCACGTCGGCGGTCGCGTCCATTTCCGGGAAGATCACCAGATCGACTGGATTGCGTGGGTCCAAGGTCAGATCAAGATCCTGGAACATCCGGGCGAAGCCGTCTCGCAGTAAAGGCTCTGGCTCGCCGGTCAGGTTGCGCCCGGCGATGTTGATGGTGAAGTCATGCTCTCGCAGCCAGCTCAACCCCTTGATCATCGGATCCCAGGTGCCCGGACCGCGCTCGGTCTCGTGAACTTCCTTGGTGTAGTGATCGACTGAGATCCGCAGCACCAACCGCTCGCCATGGGCTTGCTGGAGCGCCAGAAGACCGTTTCGCTTGTGCCACATCGGCTTCATGGCATTGGTAAGCACCAGCGCGTGATGCCCGCGTGACAAGGTGTCTTCCAGCATCGCGAGCATGTCGGGATTCATGAACGGCTCGCCGCCGGTGAATCCGATCAACTTAGTGCCCAGCGCGTCGGCGTCGATCTCGTCGAGATAGGCCGCGACCTCGGCATGGGAGATATAGGCCAGGCGGTCATTGCGCGGCGAAGACTCGATATAGCAATTGGCGCAAGTGACGTTGCATAGCGTGCCCGTATTGACCCAGAGGGTTTCCAGCGATTTCAACTCGACGAATGCCCTGGGCTCGCCGTTCTGGGTAATGAACGGATCCTGAAACTTTCGGGAATCAAGCCGTCCCCTGTCCTCGACTGCCGACATACTCGATTCCCGTTTGCTCAATGTCGCGCTTGCTCTGCTTCGCGCTTGCCGGGCGTCAACGCATGCGAAAGACGTAGTGCGCGAGATTGGCTTGGGCAAGAGACAATTCCGTCGGCGCCAGCTCTCAAGAGGCGCGGGGACGCGCAAACCAAGGGTTTCGGGGTCTCGCCGCGTCATGCTCACGGGATCTTGAGCGAACCGCCGGCGTTGTAGATCCCGAGGTGGTCCCATGCCGGGCCAGATCCGCGACGTGATGGAGCGCGCGGGAAGGCGGTCGACCTTGCTTTCGCGGGAACCGGTACCCTAGGGTGCGGGCCAATGATTGGCCCCTCGCGGTGCCCGGCGCGACATTCCGCGACGCGCTGGGGGGCTCGTGTGATCACTTGGAAAGACCGCGATGACCCTCGGTATAGGCCTGATGATGTTCCCGGTGCTGATGATCTGCATCTTCATCGGCATTCCCGTCGCCTTTTCGTTGATTGGGGTCTCGTTGTTCTTCGGCCTGTATCGGTTCGGCGATTTGCTGGTGCATCAACTGGTTTCCAAGGTCGACGACGTCGCCTCGTATTACGTGCTCTCCGCGGTCCCGCTGTTCATCTTCATGGGCTGCATGATGGAGCGCTCGGGTATCGCCGAGAAGCTGTTCGAGGCGATCCATCTGTTCACCCGCAAGTTGCCGGGCGGGCTGGCCATCGGGACGGTTCTGCTCTGCGTCATTTTTGCCGCCGCCAGCGGTGTCGTCGGGGCCGCCGAGGCGGTGGTCGGCATGCTGGTGATCCCGGTGATGTTGCGCCATCAGTACAATAAGGAGCTGATTTCCGGAACCATCTGCGCCGGCGGCTCGCTCGGCACCATCATCCCGCCCTCGGTGGTGGTGGTGATCATGAGCCCGATCGCCGGGGTCGGGGTCGGCAATCTGTTCGTCGGCATCATGTTGCCGGGCCTGCTGCTGGCCGGGCTTTATGTCCTGTATATCGTGATCCGCTGTGTCATCTGGCCGAGCGACGCGCCGGTCCTCAAACTCGACCCGAGCGAGGAGCCGTCCCTGGTCGATAAGCTACGGATCATTGGCACGTCGATGGTGCCGCTTTTCGTGCTGATCTTCTCGGTTTTGGGCACGATCATGTTGGGCTGGGCCACCGCGACCGAGGCCGCCGCCATGGGCGCCGCCGGCACCATACTGCTGACCATGATGTACAACACCTTCAGCTTGGCGGTATTGAAGGAAGCTTTCCTGAAGACGCTTCAGATTACCTCGATGATCCTCACGATCCTGTTGGGCGGGATGATGTTCGCCGGGGTTTTCGTGGCCCTCGGTGGCATCAGTTCGGTGCGCAATGCCTTCGTCGCCTGGGAGCTGGGGCCCTGGGCGACCATGGCGATCATGATGGGCCTCACCTTCGTCGCCGGATTCGTGCTGGAGTTTATATCCATCATGATCATCATCCTGCCGGTGGCGGTGGCGATCCTGCGCTCGATGGGCGTGGATGATGTCTGGTTCTGCATCATGTTCCTGGTGGTGATCCAGACGAGTTACCTCACCCCGCCGATGGCGCCGGCGATCTTCTTCCTACGCGGCATCAGCCCGCCGGAGATCCGCCTGGTTGATATGTACAAGGGCGTGGTGCCGTTCATCTTCCTGCACTTCGTCTGCCTGGGCCTGATCCTGGCCTTCCCCGACATCGCCCTGTGGCTGCCGCAAGTGCTGTTCGACTACGTGCCCAAGGGGACGCCTTTCTAAAGACGCGCGGCGGATGAAATCGCGGAGCGCTTGTTATAGGCTAGCCCTCCCTTTCTCGCTCCCCGCCGCGCCGACAGGAGATTGCCATGCCCGAGACGCCGCTTTGGTCCGCCACGCTGAACCATTTGTGTCTGGAGACCGCCGAACCGGCGCCGATGCGGGAGTTCTACCGCGACGCCCTCGGCATGACCGAGACCGGGATTGGCGCCGGACAGTGGTTGCTGGAAGCGCCGGGGCGGCGATTGCTGCTGACCACCGGGTCGACGGGGGCGCTGGCCTATAGCGGCTTCGCGGTCTCCAGCGACGAAAAGCTGGTGGCCCTGCGCGAGCATGTGGCGGCGGAAGGCGGCGAGGCGGCGGACTCGCCCTCGCCCCTGCTCCAACAAGGCGCCTTCGCGGTGCGCGATCCCGACGGCAATACGCTCTGCTTTGGCGTTGAACGCCCGGCGACCTCGACAACCCAAGGCGAGACCATCGACGGACGGCTTCAGCATGTGGTGGTGGCGAGCCCGGATCTGCCGGCGATGATGGACTACTACCAGCGAGTTCTGGGCTTCCTGCCCTCGGATCATGTGCTGGCCGATGATGGCGCGATCACCGCCGCCTTTTATCGCTCGGACCCCGAACATCACAGTTTCGCGGCCTTTCGCGCCGAGGAGAAAGGCTTTGATCACTGCGCCTACGAAACCCCGTCCTGGAACCATATCCGCGATTGGGCCGACCATCTGGCGACCTTCGACATTCCGATCTGGTGGGGTCCGGGTCGGCACGGGGCGGGCAATAACCTGTTCTTCATGATCCTCGACCCGGACGGGAACAAGGTGGAGTTCTCGGCCGAGCTCGAACACATGGACAGCGAGCATCCGGTGCGCCATTGGCCGCATGACCGGCGCACCCTCAATCTCTGGGGCAATGCCTGGATGCGGAGCTGAGGCCGGGCCGGCGACCGATCCCAAGCACCGCGCCGGTTATCCTCATCGCGCTGGCTTGCGCCAGCGGTCCGATTTGTCTGTCCGGCGCGGCGCTTCCGGGATAAGCAATATCACCGCCCGCCGTATTGAAATCCTGAAAGCCGCCTCTTGTCCGATATCGCTCCATCAGCGACGCTGTTGCCGGTTGTTTTCGCTCTAGTCGCGGCGTTTCTGTTTGCGCTCGGGGCGCAGTTCCAGAGCATCGGGCTTGCCCATATGGATTCGCGCAGCGGCGCGGCGATCACCATCAGCACCTCGGCGATGTTGTATGTCCTGGCGGCGCCGATCTTTCTCGATATCGATAATCTCCTGCATCCCGCCGTTCTGATCTTCGTGCTTGTTGGGCTGTTCCGGCCCGCGCTTTCGGCCAATCTCGCCTTGGCCGGGATGCGGCATCTGGGGCCGACCCTATCCTCGACCCTGACTTCGACGGCACCGTTTTTCGGCGCGGCGCTCGGGATCTTTTGGCTTGGTGAAGCGTTGAGCTGGCCGATCGCGGTCGGGACCCTGGCGATTGTCGGCGCGATCATGCTGCTGAGCACCAACCGGGGCGGGGTCGCGTCAAGCTGGCCGCTTTGGGCGCTTGCCCTGCCGATCGGGGCGGCGGCGATCCGCTCCGGCGGTCATGTTCTCACCAAGGTCGGGATGGAGTCGGTGCCGGACATCTATCTCGCGGGCCTGGTCGGGTTTGTGGTCTCGGCCATGGTCACGCTGTGCATTCACAAGGCAAGGCGGAACGCCCCGCCGATCCCCTGGAGCAGCCCCGCCGCCCGCTGGTTCATGGCGGCGAGCTGTTGTTTCAGCCTGGCGGTGGTCGCGCTGAACAGCGCGCTGCATATTGGACAGGTGATCCAGGTCATACCCGTGGTTTCCGCCTCGCCGATCTTCACCTTGGCCTTGAGTGTTCTGGTGTTCCGGCGCGAGAGGATCACCGGGCGCGTCGTCGCGGCTGTCTTCATCGTGGTGCCCGCGGTCGCGTTGATCGCGTTGGCGGGTTGAGGTCACGATCTCGGAGGCCGCCGGGGCCAGACAGCGGGTCTGATTTGGAACAGAATCTTGCCGCTTGCGCGCAAGGTTTCTCCGTCCGTCCCCCCTAGACTCCTCCTGTCGCGGCTAGGAGGCGGAAATGGTGACGGACATCGACAATCCGGAAATCGACGACATTCCCGTTACACCGGACTTTCTGCGCTATCCCATGCAACCGGGCTTGCGAAGCGCGGATATCGAAGCCGAGGGGAAGGTTCTGCGCATCGTCTGGGCCGACGGCCACGAAGCCCGGTTTCACGCGATCTGGCTGCGCGACAACGCCAGCGATGCGGAGAACCTGAACCAGGAAACCCGCGAAGTGCTGGCGGATGTCACCGCGATCCCGAGCGATATCGCAATCCAGGCCATCAAGA
>JADHLJ010000263.1 GCA_016780745.1 Alphaproteobacteria bacterium
TGGTGCGGTCGAGAAGACTCGAACTTCCACCCAGTTTCCTGGACAGCGACCTCAACGCTGCGCGTCTACCAATTCCGCCACGACCGCACTACTCTCGCTCGGAACCCCGGGGGTCCATGACCGCCGGGAAGCGCGGGAGTAGCAAATCCCGATCCGATAATCAAGCGAACCGAACGTCAAAATCTCATGTCCGTGCAAACATCGCCCACCGCGCCCTCTTCCGTCGAATGGCGGATCACCGACCAGCCCGTCGGCTATGCCGAGGCGGTCGCGGAAATGGAGGCGCGGGCGGCGGCGATTCATCTGGGGGAGGCCCCGGAACTGGTCTGGTTGCTGGAGCATCCGCCGCTCTATACCGCCGGCACCAGCGCCCGTGACGAGGATCTTCTGACGCCGGACCGGTTTCCGGTGCATCGGACCGGGCGGGGTGGCCAGTTCACCTATCACGGCCCGGGACAACGGGTCGCCTATGTGATGCTGGATCTCAAGCGACGGCGCCAGGATGTGCGCTGTTATGTCCACGCGTTGGAGGAATGGGTGATCGCCACCCTCGCCCAATTCAACGTATCCGGGGAACGCCGCGAGGGCCGGGTCGGGATCTGGGTGTCGCGCACGGATCGCGGCACGCCGGAGGCTGAGGACAAGGTCGGCGCCATCGGCGTGCGCATTAAACGCTGGGTCACCCTGCACGGCATCTCGCTCAACGTCGCGCCGGATCTCGGGCATTTCGACGGCATCGTGCCCTGCGGTATCGCCCAGCACGGGGTGACGAGCCTGGAGGATCTGGGTCTGCCGGTCACCATGGCGGACGCGGACCTGGCGCTGAAAGAGACCTTCGAGGCCAGCTTCGGCCCGGGATGCGTCATGGGATTGGCGGAGCCCGCCTAGACGGCGTCGGATTACGCGGTTCGAGCCAGCCCCTTGATCACCAATTCCACCGCCCGGCGCGCGTCACGCTCCAAGGCCGCCGCGTCGCGGGCGCGGCTATCGACGGTCACCGCCGGGCCTGGGCCATCGGCGTGCACCAGCACATTGCGCCGCTCGCGCAGCCAGACATAGCCACGCCCGTATCTAAGCTCGTTCAACAGAGCGCCATCGAGACGATCGTTCTCCATTAGGTCCGCGTCCAGCACCGCTTGAGCCAGAATTACCGTCGCCAGCCACGCACCATCGCAGAACACCTGGGACATCTCCGCCAGCAAGGCATCGGCCTGCGGGGACGCGTGCAACCCGGCGCCATCGGTCTCGGCCTCGATCCGTTTGGCGAGCCAGAGCCGGCGTTGCTCGAAATCCCGCGCCTCGGCGCGGTCCGGCGACGGCGTCATGCGCTCGACCGCTGCTCAAAGCCCGAGCCGACCGGAACGGGGTCGGCGGCGTGTTCCTCGATCTCGTCGACCCTGGCCATGGGCGGACCCTTGTGACAACGCGTGACCATGGCCCGCAGCTTGTCGTCGCGAGCACTGATCAGGGCCTCGACCGAGCCATCGGCGCGATTGCGTACCCAGCCGTCGACACCGAGGGTTTTGGCCTCGCCGACCGTCCAGTTGCGAAACCACACGCCCTGAACCCTGCCGCGAATGACCAGGCGAACCGCCATGTGTTGATCCTCGGACATTTAGTCTCGTTCCTCATGCCGGGCGGTGACGCGCCGCCCCACCACGAGTATAGGTGGAGTTCCTTCACGGTGTAAGCGGCGGCGAGACACAATGCCAACCATGCTTTCGGCCCTCGCGCCGGTATTCGCCCTGATCATTCTCGGCTATGGCCTCAAGCGCGCGCGGGTGTTTCCCGACTCGCTTTGGGATGGGATCGAGGCGCTGGTCTATTGGCTGCTGCTGCCCTCGCTGCTGGTGGCCAAGCTCGGCACCACCGACCTGTCGGAATTCGATGTTCTGCCCATGGCCGGATCGATGGCCGGCGCGACGGTGATGGTCGTGCTGGCGCTGATGGTGGTGCGCAAGATCGTTGGGATCGACGGGCCGGTCCATACCTCGATCCTGCAAGGCGCGGTCCGCCAGAACTCGTATATCGGCCTCGCCGCGGCCGTGCCTCTCTATGGCGCCAGTGGACAGGCCCTGGCCGCGGTCGGCATCGCGGCGGTCATCCCGCTGGTTAACGTGATCTCGATGTGGAGCCTCGCCAGCCTAGGGCCGAGCGGCCCTCCCGGCGTCGCGGTGATCCTCAAGCGGTTGGCCAAGAGCCCGATCATCATCGCCTGCGCCATTGGTCTCGGCGCCAATTTCGCGGGCACCGGTATTCATGAACTTCCAGCGAAGACCTTGGATTTGTTGGGCCGGGGCGCCTTGCCGCTGGGGCTGCTCGCGGTCGGCGCCGGGCTGGATTTCGGCGTGGTCAAGCGCAGCCCCGTCGCGCTGTTGTTCAGCAATTGCCTGAAGCTGATGGCGATCCCACTGCTGACCGCCTGGCTGTGTCACCTGCAGGACGTGGACCCGACGACGACGGGCGTGGCGATCCTGTTCGCCTCGCTGCCGTCCTCGGCGTCGTCCTATGTCATGGCCCGGCAATTCGGCGGCGATCACGAGTTGATGGCGGCGATCCTGACCACCCAGGTCATGATGGCCGCGGTAACCATCCCGCTGATGCTCGGGCTGTTTGGATGAGGGGAGCCTCCCCTAGTCGACCACCCGTTCGAGTTTTTGCAGGCTTCTGAGAAACTCGGGTCTCGGCTCGTCGCCGTTGAGGTTCTTCCAGTTGGTATAGGACACCTCGCCGACATAGATATCGCCGAAGGAATCCACCGAAAGCCCGTGCGGTGACCAGAACTTGCCGACCTCTGGGCCCGGGCCGTCCTCGCCGCCGAGCCGGGCGATCAGCTCGCCGGTATTGGAGACGATCGACAGGCGCGGGCCGATATTCTTGTAGTGCCGGTTGACCGCCATGCCGGGGCCGAGCTCACCGATAAAACAGACCGGGCATTTGCCGCGTGGCATATACAGACCGCAAGGCCGGTGCAGATTGTTCCACTGGGTTTCGTATTTGCCGTCGGTGTTGAACACCTGCACCCGGTGGTTCTCGCGATCGGCGACATAGATCCAGCCATCGTCATCGGCGACGATGTTGTGCACCAGATTGAACTGCCCGGGCCCGGTGCCGGGCTCGCCGAAAGTCTTCACCAGCTTGCCGTCGGGCGAGTATTTATGGACACAGGCATTGCCGTAGCCTTCCGAGACGAAGATGTGATTATCCGGGCAAAGCGCGGTGTGGGTACAGCGGTGAAACGGCTCGTTGCTCATGAAGGGGGCGGCCTCGCCCGGCACCCCGATCTCCATCACCATCTTGCCCTCGGGCGTCAGCTTGCGAACCGTGTGGTCGCCGTCATCGGTGGCGTAGAGCATGTCGTCGGGCCCGATATGCAACCCATGCGCCCGGTGGAACAGCCCCTCGCCCCAGGACCGGAGGAAATTGCCGAAGCGATCGAAGACCAGCATCGGATGCTCGCCCCGATTGAAGACATAGACCTGATCCTTGCTGTCGACGGCGACCGCCGCCACATCCATCAGTTTCCAGCCCTCGGGCAATCGCGCCCAATCGTCGACAACGCGGTACCGGTGCTCTCCACTGCCAAGAATGACCGACATGTTTGCCTCCCCGTGGTGACCGCGACCATGGCGCCGCGGCTGAAACTATTGCCCATCCAGCCCGTCATCGGAAGGGGCTGGAGACGTCAAGCCTATCACCGGGCTGATAACGGAGGGACGATGTATGGCCGGGGAATGACCGGGCGCGGGTTCCGGCTGTCGATCAAGGATGCTAGATTTCGCGGAGCTAAGGTCTTTCCAAGGTGATCCATGATGCCCGACGCCCCTCTGGCCGCCGCCACCGCGATACTCGGTGTCAAACCTCTCACCCACGCCTTCGTCGCCGAGATTACGGGCCTTGATCTAACGCGACCTCTCGCCAGCGAAACGGTCGCGGCATTGGAGCGCGCGTTCCTGGCGCATCCGGTGCTGGTGTTCCGTGACCAGAAACTGGCCCGGGCGGACCAGGTCCGGTTTTCCAGGTATTTTGGCGATTTGGACGTGTCGGTGAACCGGCAGTACCACGGCGATGACTTTCCGGAGATCCACACCGTGTCCAACCTGGACGCGGACGGTCGCCCCCTACCCTTCGAGAAACTCGCCAATCCCGGAAACTATCTCTGGCACACCGATGGCTCCTATCAGAAGCGCCCGCCGCGCGCGTCGCTGCTTTATGGCGTTGAAATCCCCAAGGCCGGCGGAGTCACCAGCTTCGCCAGCCTGCATGACGCGCATGAGAGCCTCGATGCCGCGCAACGGGAACGGATTGCCGGCCTCAAGCTGGTCCACAGCTGGGTGCAGTCGCGCCTGAACTCGGGCTCCCGCCCGCCAACCGAGGAAGAGATCCGTAACTCGCCACCGGTCACCCACCCGCTGGTGCGCACCCATCCAGAGACGGGCCGAAAAGCGCTCTATATGGGCATCCACGGATCGCACATCGAAGACATGGCGAGCGAGGAAAGCACGGCGCTCCTGGCAATGCTGGTGGAGCACGCGACGCGGGAAGAGGTGGTCTATAACCATCACTGGCGGGCCGGCGACCTGGTGATGACCGATAATCGCTGCGTGCTACATCGAGGCGCGCCGGATTACGGCGGAGCGGCGGAACCGAGAATCCTGCATCGCACGGTCGTCTCCGGCGACGCCCCGTTCTGACGGTCTCGAAGGATCGGTATTAAGCGCCATGAAACACGATTACGCGAAACTGAGCGACGTTACCCTGCATTACGTTACCGCCGGCGCCGGCGATCCGTTGGTTCTCCTGCATGGCTGGCCGCAAACCTGGTTCATGTGGCGCAAGATGATCCCGGCCCTGGCCGAGAAATATCTGGTGATCGCGCCCGATATGCGCGGGCTCGGCGACTCCAGCCGCCCCGCGGACGGATATGACAAGAAAACCGTCGCGGCGGATATACGCGAACTGGTTCACGATCATCTCGGTCTCGACCAGATCTATCTGGTTGGCCATGACTGGGGCGGCCCGGTCGCCTTCGCCCATGCCGCCGCCGAACCCGAACGGGTGCGAAAGCTGGTGCTCTTGGACGTTCCGATCCCCGGCGACGGAACCGATGTCTTCTCGCATGACCGTTGGCATCACGCGTTCCATTGGATCACCGACGTCCCCGAAACCCTGACCCAAGGCCGGGAACGCGCCTATCTTGAGCATTTCTACCGCAATTGGGGCGCCAGACCCGACGCGATCGAGGAAGCGGCTATCGTCGAATATGTCCGTGCCTATGCCCAGCCCGGCGCCATGCGGGCCGGGTTCAACTACTATCGGGCGTCGCATCGGGACGTGATCGACAACCAGGCGATCCTGGCAACCCAGGGCAAGCTCAAGATGCCGGTTCTCAGTATCGCCGGCACCGGCGGCAGGGGACGCGGCGCGGCGGTCGTCCTGAATTCCGCGCGCCGAATGGCCGAGGATGTGAGCGGCGGCGAGATCGCCGATGCCGGCCATTGGCTCGCCGAGGAGCGGCCGGAAGAGGTCACGCGCCAGATCATGGCGTTCCTCGACCACGACTGAGCAGGCCAAGACCCGGATCCGGCGTCCGCCACCGCCGCGCGCCAACATCTTTGTTCTTCCCGCCCGGCAAGCGCTGCGCCAGAATGTCGCCTGCACCAAGGGGAGACATGCCATGCCTAAGCTCAGACATATCGCGCTCGCGACCAATGATCCGGAAAAAACAGCGGAATTCTATCGCGAGGCCTTCGACTTCAAGGAAGTCGGTCGGGTCGGCGATCCGGATAAGCCGGATGAAGGTCTCGCCTGGGGCATCTTCCTGAGCGACGGCACCCTCAACATGGCGGTGCTGAAATTCAGGAATGTCGATCAGCTCGGCAAGGGGCTCGACTATGTCGGCATCCACCATTTCGGCGTGCTTTGCGAGGATCTGGAGGGCACGATCGGCAAACTCGAGGAACTCGGCGCGCCCTGCATCCTGAAGCAGGAAGACAGCGCCGAGATGAACTTCTACGAGACCAAGTTCGTCGGCCCGGACGGGGTGGTGTTCGATGTATCCGAGCATGCCTGGATCGGGGCGGCGACGGCGGAAGAAAAAGAAATCGATCTCGACGCCCTGCTCGCCGCCGAGTAACCCTCCCGCAACCCTGGGCCTGTTTGATCCGAGGAGAAGTTTGATGCGTTTGCAAGGCAAGGTCGCGCTGGTTTCCGGCGGCGCCAAGGGAATTGGCGAGGCCGTGGTCCGCCGCTTTGTCGCCGAGGGCGCGGCGGTGGGGTTTGGCGATGTCGACGAAGCGGCGGGACGCGCGTTGGCCGAGGAATTGTCCGGTGGCAACTCGCCCGCGACCTTCCTGCCGCTCGATGTCACCAAAGCCGATGACTGGCGCGGAGCGGTTGACGCCTTGGTTGGCGCGCATGGCCGTCTGGATATCCTCGTCAACAATGCCGGGATCTATCAACGCATTCCCATCGATGAGACGAACGAGGATGATTGGGACCGCATGATGGAGGTTAACGCCAAGGGCCCGTTCCTCGGGGTCAAGGCGGCGGCGCAAGCGATGACCGCGTCCGGTGGCGGCTCGATCATCAACCTGTCCTCCACCGCTGGTCTGAGAGCCTCGGTCGCGGTGCATTACGGCGCGTCCAAGGGCGCGCTCCGGCTGATGACCAAATCCATCGCCAATCGCTACGCCAAGGATGGCATTCGCTGCAACTCGGTGCATCCGGGCCCGATCGACACCGCCATGGGCCATGCCGCCGTCCCCGATGATCAACTCGATGAGCGGCTGTATAACCGCATCCCGCTCGGTCGCTTCGGCAAGCCCGAGGAAATCGCCAATGCCATCCTCTTCCTTGCCTCCGACGAAGCGTCCTTCATGACCGGCTCGGAGCTTGTGGTGGACGGCGGCGCCACGTCGCGATAACCCCGCGACATGATGGGTTTCTCGCTCCCGGTGGTTGCCATCGGCGCCTCGGCGCTGTTGTGGGGCATATGGTGGATCCCGCTGCGCTGGCTCGGCGGGCTCGGGCTCGATTCCCTGCCGTTGAACGCGCTGCTCTATGGCGCCGGCGCGGTGATCCTGTTGCCCTTCGTCCTGCGAAAGGGCGGGCTTCGCAAGCGACCGCCGCTGGTCCTGGCATCGGGTATCGCGCTTGGCTTCGCGTTGATCGCGTGGAACCTCGCCTTACTACATGGCGAGGTCGTGCGCGCGACCCTGCTGTTCTATCTCTCGGTGGTCTGGGCCAGTCTGATGGAATGGGTGGTGCTGCACCGGCGCATGCGCGCGGTGCGTGTTGTCGCCATCGCCCTCGGGTTGGGCGGCGCCTGGGTGCTGCTCGGCGGCGATGGTGGCCCGCCGATCCCG
>JADHLJ010000264.1 GCA_016780745.1 Alphaproteobacteria bacterium
ATGAGACCATTGCCGAACTGGGTGGGCTGGAGATCCTGGTGAATAACGCCGGGATGTTCCCCCGGGTGCCGTTCCTGAAGATGGAGGAGACGGACTACGATTTTGTCCTCGACATCAATCTGAAGGGGACGTTCTTCTGCAGCCAAGCCGCCGCCCGGGCGATGGTCGCCGCCGGGGTGAAAGGCTCGATCATCAATCTGTCGTCGTCATCCGTGCGCGGCCAATCGCCGATGGCGTCGCACTACACCGCGAGCAAGCTGGGCATCCTTGGGGTCACTCGCGCCAGCGCCCATGAATTGACCGAGCACGGCATTCGCGTCAACGCGATCGCGCCTGGCCTGACCGACACCGCGCAACCGCGCTATGGCAACACCGATGACGAGGTCCGCGAGATGGGCGAGAACGTGCCGCTGGGCCGCATTATCAAGCCCTCGGAGATCGCCGATATGGCGGTTTTCCTGGCATCGGATCGCGCGACGATGATCACCGGCCAACTCATGCATGTGAATGGCGGTGTGTATTTCGGCTAAAGACGATCAACAAAGAGGCAAAGCCAATGGGTGACGAAAAACCGAGCGCGACCTATGACGCGGAGTTCATCGGAGCGCTGATCAAACGGTTTCACGGCTATGAAGTCGACGCGGCCGACGCGACGGGACTTGTCGGGATGCTGGCGCCGGTTGACGCCCTGGCCGAGGCGGCGTCCTCGGGTGTCGGCTTTGATGATGAACCCGGCGATTTTCAACGGGTTCTGCACGCCGAAAGCGCCCGCGCGACCCGGGGCTCGTCATCATGAGCGCCGAGACCAGACTGACCCATCTCTCCTTGGTCGAAACCGCCGAAGGCATCGCGTCCGGCGCGTTCTCCTGCGAGGAAGTGACGCGCGCTTGCCTTGAGCGGATCGAGGCGGCGCAACCGCACCTCAACTGCTTTATCCGGATCGAGGGCGAGGAGGCCCTGGAGACCGCGAAAGCCGCCGACAGGGCGCGCGCCGCCGGTATGACGCTGGGTCCACTGCATGGGGTCCCGCTTGCCCACAAGGACATGTTCTATCGAGCAGGTAAGCCGTCCACGGGCGGTAATCTCATTCAGCGGGACTTTGTCCCCGGTTATACCGCCACGGTGATGAGCCGGTTGGCCGCCACCGGCGCGCTATGCCTCGGCGGGCTGAACATGTCGGAATTCGCCAGCGGCCCGGTTGGCCAGAATCTGCATTATGGCGATTGCCGCAATCCTTGGAACACCGCGCATGCGCCGGGGGGCTCGTCTTCCGGGTCCGGGTCCGCCGTGGCGGCGCGCCTCGTTCATGGCGCGCTTGGGTCCGATACGGGCGGCTCGGTCCGCATCCCCGCCGCGCTTTGTGGTCTCGTGGGCATGAAGGGAACCCAGGGCCGGGTTAGCCGGTATGGCGGCATGCCGCTCTCTTATTCCCTCGACTGCTTCGGCCCGCTGACCCGCACTGTTTCCGATTGCGCCCGTCTATTCGGGATAATCGCCGGTCCCGATCCCATGGACGCGACGGCGAGTCTGGAGCCGGTGGAAGACTACGAGGCGGCGGTCTCCAAGCCCGTGGCCGGTCTCAAGATCGGTATCGATCCGCGCCATGGCGGGATCGCGCCGAGCGCCGAGGTTGAGGCGGCGATCGAGGCGGCGCTTGAGATTTACGGCGACATGGATGTCGAGATCGTCGAGGTCGCGATGCCCGACCAGGACGAGCTGAACGCGCTTTCCAACGTGATCACCCGCTCCGAGGCCGCGACCTTGCACCGTAAATGGCTCCGATCTCGTCGGGATGATTATTCCCCGCAAGTGCGCCGCCGGATCGAGATTGGCCTCGCGGTTCCCGCGACTCGCTATATCGAGGCGCTGAGCCTGCGCTCGCATCATCTCCAACGGCTGATCGACGCGGTGTTCACCAAATGTGACGCGCTGATCCTGCCGAGCGTGGGCGAGGCCTCGCCGACGCTTGAGGAATTGGATGTCGGCGATTCACAGGCACTGCCGGCGATGCTGATGCGGCTGACGGGCTATACGCGACCGCTGAACTATTACGGCGTGCCAGCCTTGACCGTGCCGGCGGGCTTCTCGGCCAGCGGATTGCCCCTGGGCTTTCAACTCGTGGGGCGCCCGTTCGACGAGGCGGGATTGTTCCAACTTGCCGGCGCTTTCCAGGCGGCTACCGATCATCATAAACAAGCACCGAAAATCGACGGTGTAGACTAAGACGACAATCCAGGGAGAGGCAAATGGGCAGGCTGGCGGGTAAGGTCGCGGTGATCTCGGGGGCGGGAACCGGTATCGCCAAGGCGGCGGCGGTGATCTTCGCGCGCGAGGGCGCCAAGGTGGTGGTGGCGGAACTCAATGAGGAAACCGGCGCCGAGGCGGCCGCGGAAATCGGCGACGCCGCGCTCTTCGTGCCGACGGATGTCACCGACGAGGACAGTGTTGCCGCGACGATGGAGCAGGCGGTGGAGCGGTTCGGTGGGCTCCACATTCTGTTCAATTGCGCCGGTGGCTCGGCGCCCGAGGACTCGGTGGTGACCGAGGTTGATCTCGATGTCTGGGATCGCACGATCCCGTTGGATCTGAAGGGTCCGTTCCTGTGTTGCCGTTTTGGTATTCCGAAGATCATCGCGTCCGGTGGCGGCGCGGTGGTGAATGTGTCATCCGCGGTCGCGTTGCGCGGCAATCATCCGGCGCATATCTATTCCGCCGCGAAGGGCGGGCTGATCTCCTTCACCCAGAGCCTCGCGGGCGCCTATTCCGCCGAAGGGGTCCGCGCGAATGTCATATGTCCGGGCATGATCGCCACCGATCGGATCAAAAGCCGAAGCGCCAATCAGTCACCGTCGAACCGGCGCGCGGCTTTGGTTTCCTCATGGAAGGCCTATCCCTTCGGGTCGGGCGAGCCCGAGGATATCGCGAACGTGGCGCTGTTTCTGGCGTCGGATGAATCGCGCATGGTAAACGGCGCGGCCATCCCGGCGGACGGTGGGATCTCGGCGTATTAAGGTTTTCGGCTCGCTCGTTTTAACCCTTCATTCAGATTTGAAGTCTAGACTCTCGAGGTCGTTTGACCGCGCGGGGCTCGTCGGCGTTTCACGAAAAGGGCGCGCGAGATGACCACTCAAAGGCCGGCGTTCGACGCCGGATGGATGCCAAACCCATGGTAAGCTCATCCTCCGGTGATGGCTCAGTCGAGTTTCCGCCACGAGACATGCCACCGCTTCTTCAGCGTTTCCTGGCATTCTGGACCGATGCGCGAGGCACTCGACCCGTGCCGGATTTCGTTGACTTGGATCCGGTTGAAATGCCCTGGGCCTTGCGGACGATCTTTGTCGTCGAGCGCCTTGACGACGGGCGCCTGACCTATCGTCTGGTCGGTGGCGGCATGAGCGACCGGCTCGGCGGCGGCCTCATCGGCAAGACCGCCGAGGATGTATTCGAGAGTGAATATGCCGGTCGGGTTAACGCGCGCTGGAACCGTGTGCTGGACGAGCAGGCACTCTGCTACGCGGTCACCCGGCATTTGACCCGAGCCGGACAAGCGCTCCAGGCACGCCGTCTGCTCGCGCCCGCCCGCTCGACCACCGGGCGGATCGACCGGGTCGTTGGTGTCTCCGCCTTCGACCAGGGCCATTTCGAGGCCGGCTCCGGCATTGATGGCGGTGTTGAGATCGACGTGCGCTGGCGTGGGGTCTAAGGCCCGGCGCCATCAAACACGTTTAGTCCGCGAAATCCGACAGTTTCGGCATGTTGTAGCGGTCTTCCGGATTGACCCAGCCCTTGAAGTTCGGCTTGCGCTTTTCGGCGAAGGCGGCGCGGGATTCCATCCGGTCATTGGTATCGCCATGCAAGTGAAGTGCTTCGGCGAGCTTCTCCTGTTGAGGCGTCGGGGCCGGGCGCATCTGGCGCATCATGTGGACCGTGTTGACCCGCGAGGCCGGCGGCAGGGTCAACAGATGCTCCGCCATTTCGATCGCCGTGGGCATCAGTTGCTCCGGCTCGACCACCCGGTTGAGGAAGCCGAGCTCGTAAAATCGCTGGGCGGTAAAGCGGATGCCGAAGGCCATCTCCATGGCGATCGGGAAGGGCATGTTGGCGATGGTGCCGTGGTTGTACCCGCCAAGCAGCCAGCGCTTGGCCTCGGACACCTCGAAAACCGCGTTGCTGGAGGCGACCCGGAGGTCCGTGCGCTCCACCAGCATGAAGCCGCCGCCCATGGCGAAACCGTTGATGGCCCCGATCACCGGCTTTTCCAGCTCCAGCGACATGAAGGGGTCATCCGGTTTGACGTCCGCCGCGCTTCCCACGTCGCCTTTCTCGAGGGTTTCCTTCATATCCTCGCCGGCGCAGAAGCCGCGACCGGTGCCGGTGAAGATCGCCACTTCCAGATCCGGGCTCTTGCGAAACATCCGCCATTTCTCGGCCAGCATCTCCATCATCTCGCGGCCCATGGCGTTCAACCGCTCCGGGCGGTTCATGCGGATGACGAGGATTTGTCCGTGTTGTTCTGTTTCGACGACGGCCATGACGGGCTCCCTGGCTTGATCCGGTTGGAAATGGTTCGCGAAGACGGATTGCCGATCGCTTGGAAGTCAATATGCTATGGGATCGAGATGAAGGAAACCTCGGGAGGCGGCATCATGTCCTCGTTCACCATCGACCCTCTGCATGATGAGTTTGGCGCGACCATCACCGGGATCGATCTCGGCAAGACCCTAAGTGACGCTGATGTCGCGGCGGTACACAAGGCGATCGATAGCTATTCGTTCCTGGTCTTCCCCGATCAGAAGCTCGACGACGACAAGCATCTGGCCTTCACCCGGCAATTGGGAGCGCCCGAGCCCAACCATGTCGCGCTAGGCCGGGACGGGGTGGTCAACTATTTCGGCACCATCGGCAATGTTCAGGCCGACGGCACGGTTCACGGCAATGAGCACCAGCACACAAAATTCATGACCGGCAATAACATGTGGCACACGGATTCCTCGTTCCGCCTTGTGCCGAGCCTGGTGTCGATCATGTACGCCTATGAAGTGCCGGAGGAGGGTGGTCACACCCAATATGTGAGCTCCCGTGCCGCCTATCGCCGGCTTTCCGACGCCACCAAGGAGACCATCGATCCGCTTGAGGTGGTGCACGATTATGTCTTCTCCCGCTCCAAGGTCGCCGAGGTCGACCCCAAGCACGCCGCCTCCCTGCCGCCGATCAACCAGAAGCTGGTGCGGAGCAATCCGGGCAACGGCGAGAAGAACTACTATGTCGGCTCGCATGCCCGGAATATCGAGGGATGGGATGACGCCGAAAGCCGCGCGCTCCTCGATGATCTTCTCGACCGCGCGACTGGCGAGGAGCATATCCACACCCAGGTTTGGGAACCGGGCCAGCTGGTGATCTGGGACAATCGTTGCATGCTGCACAGGGGCACCGGCTATGACGCGGACAAGTATCGCCGTCATATGCGCCAGACCCGGGTGGCGGGCGCCGGGCCGACCCTTGAGGAATAGAATCATGAACGAGGCGCGCCGTGGATAACCCCGCCGACGCGCCGATCGCCGAGCTTTCCGCCGCCTTGGCGCGGGGCGAGGTTCGATCAACGGATCTCGTGGCCGCTTATCGCGCCCGGATCGAGGCCGAGGACGCGGATTTCAACGCCGTTGCCTTCCTCAACCCCGACGCCGACGCCATTGCCCAGGAATTGGACCGCGAGCGCGCCGCCGGAAAGACGCGGGGGTTGCTGCACGGCGTTCCGATCCTGGTGAAGGACAACATCGCGTCCGGCGACGAGATGATGACCTCGGCGGGCTCGCTCGCGCTTGATGGCGTGAAGGCGGTTGGTGACAGCCACGTTGTCGCTCGGTTGCGCGCGGCGGGGGCGGTGTTACTCGGCAAGACCAATCTGTCGGAATGGGCGAATTTCCGCTCCACCCGATCCTCCAGCGGCTGGTCCAGCCGGGGCGGACAGGTGCGCAACGCCTATTTCACCGATCGCACGCCCGGCGGGTCCAGCTCCGGCTCCGGCGTGGCCGCGGCGCGGGGCTTTTGCGCGGCGGCGATCGGGACTGAAACCGACGGCTCGATCGTCAGCCCGGCGACCATGAACTCGCTTGTTGGGATCAAGCCGACCGTGGGATTGGTCGGACGCTCCGGCATCATCCCGATCTCGCATAGTCAGGACACCGCCGGGCCGATGGCCCGAAGCGTCGCCGATGCCGCGGCCTTGCTCTCGGTGATCGCCGGGCCCGATCCGGCGGATGCGGCGACGACCCAGGCGCGGGCCGAGGATTTCACCCAATATCTGGACTCGGGGTCGCTTCGGGGCAAGCGCATCGGCATCGCGCGCAACCACGCGGGCTTTCACGAGGCGGTCGACACGGTGTTCGAGACCGCGCTGGCGGCGCTGCGCGAGGCTGGGGCCGTTTTGGTTGAGGATTTGGCCCTGCCGACCCGGGACGAGACCCGTCCGCACGAATTGATTGTGATGCTGACCGAGTTCAAGGCCGGTCTGAATGCCTATCTGGGCGCGCTCGGGCCTGATACGCCGGTTCGGAGCCTTACCGACGTCATCGCCTTCAACGAGCAACACGCCGACCGGACGATGCCGTATTTTGGCCAGGAACTCCTGTTGATGGCCGAGGAAACCGGCGGGCTGGAGGACCGGGTCTATCGGACCGCGTTGGCGGCGAGCCGGCGGCTGACCCGCGAGGAGGGCATCGACCGGTTGCTCGGCGAGCACAATCTCGACGCCCTGGTCGCGCCCACCGCCTCGGCGCCTTGGGCGATTGACTTGGTGAATGGCGACAACAGGGGCGGCGGCGGTAGTTCCAGCCCCGCCGCGATCGCCGGCTATCCCAGCATCACCGTGCCCATGGGCTATGTGAGCGGTCTGCCGGTCGGGCTGTCCTTCATCGCTGGTGCTTGGAAGGATGGGCCGCTGATCGGTCTCGCCCATGCCTTCGAGCAGAGCTTGCAAGCGCGCGTGCCGCCGGGGCCGGCGCGGCCTTTCCTCGCTTGAAAAAAAACCGGGTCAGCCGGTCCGGTTGGCCATGAGGACATCCTTGGCGACGGTGATCCAGAGCGCCCGCGCCTCGGCGATGGTCTCTCCCTCGGCCGTGCGCAGGACCCCGTCGGCGGTGATCTTGCGGCCCTCGACGCCGATCAGCTTGGTCACCAGGATGCAGGGCTCTCCCACCCGGGGGCGCTGGTCGATACGGACCGCGATCCGGCCCAGCAGCATGGACTGGTTCTTGCCCTTGCCGTGGCCGTCCGGGCGCAGCGCCGTATAGCCGGTCGGACAATCCAGCGCCGACCAGAGGAACTCGGTGGCCACCAGGCCATCGGCGTCGGCGAAGCTCTC
>JADHLJ010000265.1 GCA_016780745.1 Alphaproteobacteria bacterium
TATATGCTCACCGAAGAGGCGTTTGACGAGAATCCGGGTGCGCGTTCGGCCACCCTGGCTGGAATCGGCTTTTCCCAAGCCCGGTCCCCCGAAGATTCAATTGGTTATCGAGTGGGGGACCATAGCACGCCGAGCGTCTTGGGACCATGATCTCGGCGTGCTTGATGTCACTTGTTTCGCCGGGGAGTCGCCGGCGAGTCGGCGGGGGATGGGCGAGGACGAACCGGTCGTTGTCGACGCCCGTGCCCGCGCGCGGCGCCCCTACTCAGGGAGCGTGAAGCGCCCGCCAATTCTCCTCGGCGCGGTCGATGAAGCCCTCTGGGTTCGCCTGCCATAACTCCCGGACTTTCCGGTTGCGGCTCAGGTAGAGCTTGCCGTCGATGATGTCGAAGGTGGTGGGGTTGATGTCGTAGCGCTTGCCCCTGGCCATTCCGAACACGCTGTAGCCGCCGAGTTGCGGCAGGAAGGCCGAGGGATCCTGGGTGAAGGCGTCTAGGTTCTCCTCCGAGGAGAACCGATAGATGGAGCCCTGATATTCCATTTCGAAACGCGGCGTGCCGCGCGCCGGCTCGCCATCGACGAAATAGGCGACGGGATCATAACCGTCGATCGCGACGCCGTGCGTTTGGTTTATGACCGCGGCGACGGGAGCCGCGTCGTTGTCGTTGGATGGTGCCACCGCCATCGTGAATGCTCCGAACCCGGCGGCGGCCAGGACCATCGCTGAGGTGCATAGATATCCTGGCATGGTCTTTGTCCTTGGGTTGGGGACCGAGACCAAGCATATGGGGTGGAATCACTCACTTTCCAGGAACATCGCATCACGGAAAAGCGAGGTTGCCGCGAGGGCGGGGCGGACGGCTCGGTGGATCAGTCGCCCGACCTTCAATCACCCGGCCTTCAGTCACCCGGTCTGTCAGTCACCCGGTCCGTCAATCACCGGGCCCGGCCACGGTCATGCCGTCGATGCGCACGGTGGGGGCGTCGGTGCCGTGTTTGATCTCAAGGTCGTTCGCCGGGATCAACGCGGCATACATATCCTTTAGGTTCCCCGCCACCGTGACGTCGCTGACCGGATAGGTGATCTCGCCGTTCTCGATCCAGAAACCGCCGGCGCCGCGGCTATAATCGCCGGTCACCATATTGACGCTCATGCCCATGAGCTCGTTGACGTAAATACCGGAGACGATATCGGCGATAAGCTCCTCCGGCGACACATCGCCGGCCTCCAGATACAGATTTGTCGGGCTCGGCCCGGGCGTGCCGCCGGTTGAGCGTGAGGCGTGGCCGGTTGATTTCAGGCCCAATTGGCGCGCCGTCGCCTGATCCATGAACCAGGAGCGCACGATACCGCCCTCGATGATCGCCCGGCGTTCCGGCGCCAGACCTTCGGCGTCGAAGGGCTTGGAGCGCATGCCTCGGCTCCGGCTGGGATCGTCGATGATGTTGATGCCGCCGGCGAAAATGGCGGTGCCCATCGCGTCTTTCAGAAAACTGGTGCCGCGCGCCACCGAGGCGCCGTTCAGGGCGCTGGCGACATGGCCGACCAGGCTGCGGCTTGCTCTGGGGTCATAGACCACGGGAACCGAGGCACTGGACGGGCGTTTCGGGTTGAGCCGGCGCACCGCGCGCTCGCCGGCGCGGCGGCCGATTTCCGCGGGGTCTTCCAGATCGGCCTCGTAGACCGTGTGCGAGTAGTCGTAATCCCGCTCCATCCCCTGGCCTTCGCCGGCCAGGACGACGGCGCTCACGCTGTGGCTGGAGCGTTGATAAGTGCCGCTGAAGCCGTTGCTGGCCACCAGCACGATGCGGCTGGAGGACCAGCCCGCTTCGCCGCCTTCGGTATTGGTGACGCCCTTTACGGAAAGCGCGGCGTCCTCGGCGGCGGTCGCCCGCTCGACCAGCCGCTCCGCCGAGGGCTCGCTCGGATCATGCATGTCGATATCGGCATAAGTCTTGGCGATATCGCTGGGGTCCGCGAGGCCCGCATAGGCATCCTCCGGCGTGGCTTTCGCCATCGCCACCGCCCGTTCCACCAATTCGTCCAGCGCGTCCGGTTTATGATCCGTCGTCGAGACCACGGCCTGACGCTTGCCGACCAGCACCCTGAGGCCGAGATCATGGGATTCCGACCGCTCGACCGATTCCGGCTTGCCGAAACGCTGGGCGGCGGAGACCGAGCGGCTGTCGACGAAGATCGCGTCGGCGTCGGTCGCGCCCTGACGCTTGGCTTTCTCGATCAGGCCTTGCAGAAGGTCCGATTGGTTGTCCGTGATCTTATTGGCCTGGGTCATGCGAACTCCGGGTGAGGGCGTCTGGTTGAGATAAGCGGCCCACACGGCATTGGCAAGCGCCGGAGGTATTTACGCCGGGAACCAGTAGTCGGAGGCGGCGGGGAAGACCGTGCAGGTTTCAACCCGTTCGGTCGGGCCGTCCAGGGTATGCGCCGCCGCCTTCCAGACCGCGTAATGCGGCGCGGCGCGGTGGGCTTCCTGGGCCGCCTTGTCCTTATAGACCTCGTAGAAATAATAGACGTTCTCGTCATCGACATCCTGGAGCACATTGAACCGGGCGCAACCGGGCTCGTCCCGCTCCGAGCCCAGGGCGTCGACCTCGATGGCGTCCAGGAACTCCCGGCGCAGTTCCGGCTTGACCCGAACCTTGATCCACATGGCGATCATCGACTGTTCCCTCCAAGGGTTTGGTTATTGATTCTTCCATATTTTCCGGCCGCTTCCAGGCAGGCCGTAGCGTTCCCACTTGCCATCGACCAGATCGACGATCTCCTGGTCCATGGCGATCTCGGTGCCCCATTCGCGCTTGGTCTCGGGCGGCCATTTATTGGTGGCGTCGAGACCGATCTTGCTGCCGAGGCTCGGCTCGGGCGAGGCGAAGTCGAGATAGTCGATGGGCGTGTTCTCGATCACCGTGATATCGCGGGCCGGATCCATGCGGGTGGAGATCGCCCACATCACGTCTTTCCAGTCGCGGGCGTCGATATCGTCATCCACCACGATCAGCCATTTGGTGTACATGAATTGTCTGAGATAGGACCACGCGCCCATCATTACCCGCTTGGCATGCCCTGGATAGGCCTTGCGCATGGAGATCACCGCGATCCGATAGGAGCATCCCTCGGGCGGTAGCCAGAAATCGGTGATCTCGGGGAATTGTTGCTGGAGCAGCGGGATGAAGACCTCGTTCAGCGCCTCGCCGAGGACCGAGGGCTCGTCCGGCGGGCGGCCAGTGAAGGTGGTGAGGTAAATCGGGTCGCGGCGCATGGTGATGGCGCTGATCTTGAAGACCGGGAAGGACTCGACCGAGTTGTAATAGCCGGTGTGATCTCCGTAGGGGCCCTCGTCGCCGTAATCCTCCAGCGAGACATGGCCCTCGATGACGATCTCCGCCTCGGCGGGAACCTTGAGCGGCACGGTCTTGCAATCCACCAGATCCACGCGCTGGCCGCGCAGCAGGCCGGCGAACTGATACTCGCTCAGCGTGTCCGGCACCGGCGTCACGGCGGCGAGGATGGTGCCGGGGTCGGCGCCGATGACGACGGCGGCGGGGAAGGGCTCGGGCCGGCTGGCTTTCCAGCGCGCGTGGTGCTGGGCGCCGCCGCGATGCTTGAGCCAGCGCATCAAGGTCGTGTCCGGCCCGGTGACTTGCATCCGGTAGATGCCGAGATTGAAGGCGTCCTCGCGCTTGCCGGTCGGTCCCTGGGTAACCACCAGCGGCCAGGTGATCAGCGGCGCCGGCTCGCCCGGCCAGCAGGTCTGGATCGGCAATGTCGAGAGATCGATATCCTCGCCCATCAGCACCACGTCCTGGCACGGTCCGTAGGAGACGGTGCGCGGCTTCATCGCCATCACGGTTTTCAACAGCGGCAGCATGCCGACCGCGTCGCGCCACCCGCCCGGCGGCTCCGGCTGACGCAGAAAGGCAAGGGTCTCGCCGACCTCGCGGAGCTGGCCGGGCTCGCGGTCCATGCCCCAGGCGACCCGCTCCACCGTGCCGAACAGATTGGCCAGCGCCGGCATGGCGTACCGCGTGCCATCCTCGCGCCGGACATTCTCGAACAGGACCGCCGGCCCTTGCTCCGCCAATAGCCGAGTCTGGATCTCCGTCATCTCGAGAACCGGCGAGACCGGTTCGCTCACGCGGACCAGACGGTTCTCGCGTTCCAGGCGGGCGATGAAGTCGCGTAACGATGCATAGGGCATGGCGGCCTTGTCGCAAGGGGACGTGGAGGTTATGTCTGCCTTGATTTAGAGCATGGGCAAGTTACTTGGAAGCCCGGCCACTTGGAAGCCCGCGAGGTAATGGCGAACCCGACAAGCGACCCGGTTGTTCACGCGGTGACCAGCACGCAAGGCTATCTCGGCTATTGCGTGCACGCGCGCGAGTTCTTTTGCGGCCTGTCGCGGCATCTGCCGGTAACCTGCACCCAATGGCAGCAGAACTCGCCCCTGCATGACGACAAGGATGTGTTTCGCGATCGCGAAATGCTCGGTGAACGCTTTGGAGACGACCAGGTGGTGTCCATCGGCCTGTCGCTGGGGTCGGCGTTCTACATTCTCAAGGACGCGCCAGGCCCGCGCATCGGCTACACCGTTTGGGACACCACGCGCCTGCCGGATACCTGGACCAAGCCGTTGGACATGGTGGACCGGATCTGGGTGCCCTCGCGATGGGCGCGCGGCGTGCTGGGGGATAATGGCGTGGATACCGCGCGGGTCGATGTGATGCCCGAGGGTGTCGACGCGGTGGTCTTTCGCCCGGACGGGCCGAAAATCGAGAACATCGCCAACCTGCCGGGCTTCAAATTCATCAATGTCGGCAAGTTCGAGGAACGCAAGGCCACCGGCGAGATGATCAAGGCGTTCGATGATGAATTCGCCGGGCGGCAGGACGTCTGGTTCGTGGTCTCCTGTTACAATCCCTTCGAAAAGGGCTTCGATCTGCGCGCGGCGGTAAGGGCGCTGAATTTGCGGGACCCGGGCCGGCTGCTTTTCATTCCGCCGGTTCCGACCCACGAGGACGTGGCCAAGCTCTATCGGTCCTGCGACGCGTTTCTCGGCGCGAGCCGGGCCGAGGGCTGGGGCCTGTGTCACATGGAGGCGGCGGCGTGCGGCCTGCCATTGGTGACGACGAGTTATTCGGCGCCGGCGGAATGGGCCGCCGGTCACGCCTATTTCCTCGACTATGAGATGACGGATGTGAAAACCCCGTTCTTCATCCGCCGCGACGGCGACCAGGGCCAATGGGCGGAACCCGATTGGGGCCAGTTTCGCCGGACCATGCGCCACCTGGTCGACAATCCCGACGAAGCATGGCGTCGTGGAGCCGAGATCTCGGATCATGTTCGCGCCAACTACGCTTGGCCAGTCACGGCGGCATACGGCGCGGACGTGATACGCCAAATAACCGCCGGCAAAGCTTAGGGCCGGTAAAGCCTAGGGAGAGAACAGATGAATTTCGATTGGAATCCGAACCCGGAAGACAAGGCGTCGATCAAGGCGTGGCTTGGAGTATGGCAACCGTGCGTCCAGAACGTCGATTTCGTCCCCGCTCGGCGCCTGTTCGCCGAGAACGTGGCCTCCTTCGGCACCCATATGGACATCGTCGAGGGGCGGGACGCGCTGGAACAAAACCAGTGGCGCTCGGTTTGGCCGACCATCGATGATTTCGCCTGGGATTTCGAGAACATGCGGATCGGCGTTTCGCCGGACCGCTTGATGGGCATGCTGATCACCACCTGGACTTCCACCGGTTATCACCAGGACGGTAGCCGGTTTGACCGCCCGGGCCGGAGTACGGTCGTGATGAGCCGCGAGAGCCTGGACGCCGACTGGCTGGGCATCCACACCCATTTCTCGCTATTCCCCGGCACGCCCGGCCGGTCCTTCGGGTCGCGCGAGCCGAAGTCTTAGAACGCTTTCCCGGGCCGATCCCCAGCCGTATCCCTGGCGCAAGCCAGGGCCGCTTCCGCCGGGGTTTCCTCGCGGGTGATGGTTGATCCTAGCCTGACATGGCGGCCCCCACGTGTTCCGCCGACGGCCCCGGATATCCGCCATCCCGGCATGGGCCCTGGCCTTCGCCAGGGATACGGTTGGGGGTGGGCTGGCTGGGCGCGCACACCCATTTCTCGTTGTTTCCCGGCACGCCCGGCCGATCCTTTGGGTCCAGGGAAGCCAAGTCTTAAATCCCCTTCCCGGGCCAATCCTCAGCCGTATCCCTGGCGCAAGCCAGGGCCGCTTCCGCCGGCGTGTCCTCGCGGGTGAGGGTTGATCCCAGCCTGACATGGCGGACCCCGGGTGTTCCGCTATCGGCCCAAATGTCCGCCATCCCGGCATGGGCCCTGGCCTTCGCCAGGGATACGGCTGGCGGTGGAGAGGGTCCATCAAGCGCTCCAGGGGATTCGCG
The DNA here is from genome assembly GCA_016780745.1 of Alphaproteobacteria bacterium. Taxonomy (GTDB): domain Bacteria; phylum Pseudomonadota; class Alphaproteobacteria; order Thalassobaculales; family Thalassobaculaceae; genus JADHLJ01. The sequence goes on from JADHLJ010000265.1 coordinate 6,424, forward strand.
GCGGTTGGTTGCTCGATTAAATAAGTTCGCGACAACGAGTGCGAATCTAGATGAACGTTAAAAATATTGAGTTTTCAGCGGTTTCTCGCATGAGATGATCACGCCGAATCCATGGTCTATTTTGCGCCGGACGTATAATTCCTATACACTCCTTACACTTGACAACGCTTAATTTGGCTTGCTGTCCATATTGGGGGACGGATGTTTGTCATCGACATGGAAATTCGGCGAGTAATCTTGAGCGAATAGCCTTGTCTACTCAACGGTTTCAAGATCGCGGAAAACGCGGCGGTAGAAATCAATAGTGAGGAGGAAAGATCATGGCTGAAGGGGAACAACAGTCGCGATCCGGTCTCGTCGCCACGTCCGGTATCTGGGATGGCCTGCATCCCGGAATGGGCTTGGCGGCGAAAGGCATGATTGTCGCCTTTGTCGTTTTCACGGCGCTAAACGTGGAATTCGCCAACGAAATCTATTCCTCGATCCGGGGTTGGATCGAGGCGGCATTGAACTGGTACTACATCAGCGCCGTCACGGTGATGTTGTTTGTTTGCTTCTACTTGATGTGCAGCAAGTACGGCTCGATCAAACTGGGCGACGACGATTCAAAGCCGGAATTCAGCAACTTCTCCTGGTTCGCCATGTTGTTCTCGGCGGGTGTCGGGATCGGGCTGCTGTTCTTCGGTATCGCCGAGCCGATCTTCTATTTCGACAACACCTCGCCCTGGGGGTATCCGAACAACCCGCACGCCGATCTCGGCGGCGCCACGGAGATGACCATCGAACGCGGTATCGCGGCGATGCGCGTTACCTATTTCCACTGGGGCTTCCACGGCTGGGCCGTCTACGTGATGATCGGCCTGTGTCTGGCCTATTTCGGCTTCCGCAAAAAGCTGCCGCTGACCCTGCG
>JADHLJ010000266.1 GCA_016780745.1 Alphaproteobacteria bacterium
GCAATCGCGAAACCTCGTCCCGGGCGCCGCCCAGACGTTGCTCGTATTCCTGCACATAGCCCGGGATCTGGCTCGCCGCGAAGAGGCCGGCCAGGGCGAAACCGATCAGAAAGATATCCCGAATGCCTCGAAGCACGCCACTTCTCCTGGCTGTGTCTAGGTTGGCTAATTCTGGGCGAGCCTACTCTCTATTCATGCCGCGTTAAATCCCCTGAGCGGCATATCCGGCGCCCGGCGGAGCCAGTTGTCCTCGGCATAGCGCGCCGCTGCGTCGATGAGATGCAGCGTGTAGGCGACACGGGACTTCGCCGAGCGGTTCGCCTCGGACAGATGCGGTAGCCGGCCATGCAAAACGATCAACGAGCCCGCGGGCGCTTCCAGCGGTACTTTTTGATCCATCGGCCAGGGAGTCGCGTCCGATGTCTCGGTGACCAATTCCCCGCCGCGTTCGCGAAACCGCGACTTGAGCGGTCCCTGGTGCGCGCCGGGGATCGCCCAAAGACAGCCGTTATCCATGGTCGCGTCCTCCAGAGCGAACCAGAAGCCGATGCAGCTTTCCGGTTCGGTGAACAGAAAGGTGGAGTCCTGGTGGCAGGTCACCTCGCCGCCAATGCGCGGGGGTTTGACGATGATCATGCTTTGCAACAGCAAGGGCGCGGCGAAATCCAGGTCCCGCGCCAAAGCCTTCAGCCTGGGTGAGCGCGAGAAGGCGTCGAAGACCGGATCGAGATCGTGCAGGGCATGGCCGATCTTGTTGATCGAGCCGAACGCACCGCCGCTCGCGGCCTCTTCCTCCAGGAAAAACCGGATCTTGTCCCCGGATTGGCGGAAATAGTCATCGCGGGCATGGGTGGTCGAGGTGGTGGAGAACACGCTGGGCGTGTCGGTGGGCTTGAAGCCCGCGATCAGTTCCTTCGTCCGGTCCAGAAGGGCCTGACACTGTTCAGGTGTCGCGAAGTTTTCCAGGATCAGGAACCCGTCCCGCCTCCACGCGTCGGTCATGTCGCGGGTTAGACCGCCATTCCCGGATGTTTGAAAGCGTACCGGCGCGGTCATGCGGCCGGCTCCAGAAAAGAGCGGCCTTCGGACAGGGGGGCGAGGCCGAGATGGCCGGCGAGGCTCTGGCCGACATCGGCGAAGCTTTCGCGGTGGCCGATATCGCTCGCCGTGACGTTCGGACCGAAAGCCACGATCGGCACATTCTCGCGGGTGTGATCGCTTCCGGGCCAGCTCGGATCGCAGCCATGGTCGGCGGTGATTACCGCGAGATCGCCGGGCTTTAGCAAGGCCTCGAATTCAGGCAACCGGTGATCGAAATCCTCCAGCGCCTTGGCATAGCCGGCAATGTCCCGGCGATGGCCGTACAGCATGTCGAAATCAACGAAGTTGACCAGCACCAGGGCATTGTCGGGCGCGGTTTCGGTCTCCGCCAGAAGGGTATCGAACAGCGCCGCGTTGCCGTCGGCCTTGACCTCGCGCCCGGTTCCAAGATGAGCATAGATGTCGCCCATCTTGCCGATGGAAATCACCGAGCCACCCGCCGCTTCATGCAGTGCCAACAGGGTCGGCGCCGGTGGCGGTACCGCGAGATCCTTGCGGTTGCCAGTGCGGCGGAAATCGCTGGCGTCCGAGCCGATGAAGGGCCGGGCGATCACCCGTCCGATATTGTAGGGCTCCACGTGTTCGCGAGCGATGCGGCAAACCTCATAGAGGCGCTCCAGCCCGAAATGCTCTTCATGCGCGGCGATCTGCAAAACGCTGTCGGCTGACGTGTAGAAGATCGGCTTGCCGCTGGCGATATGGTCGCCGCCCAGCTCGGCGATGATCTCGGTGCCACTGGCGTGGCAATCCCCGAGGATGCCCGGCAGGTCGGCGGAACGGATGATCGCCCCGGTGAGCGCGGCGGGAAAGGTCGGGACGGTTTTGGGGAAGTACCCCCATTCAAAGCGCACCGGCACCCCCGCCAGTTCCCAATGTCCGCTCGGCGTGTCCTTGCCGAGGCTCTGCTCGGAGGCGAAACCGTAACGCCCGCGCGGCGCGCCCATCGCCGGCAATCCCGCGAGATCCTTACCCCGACTGGCGCGCGCGGCGGCGGCAAGGCCGAGGCGGGTCAGGTTCGGTAGCATGAGAGGCCCGGCGCGATCCTTCGTGTCCGCGTCGCCCCGGACGCAGGCTTCGGCGATATGGCCGAGCGTATCGGCGCCGACATCGCCGAACCGCTCCGCGTCCGGGGCCGCGCCGATGCCGAGGGAATCGAGGACCATCAGAAACGCCCGGCTCATCGGCTTGCCTCGATCCGCTGAAGCAGGATTGGATTTTCCGCAGGCGGCGCGTCGGCGATCCGGAACGCCTCGGCGAGTGTCGCGACGGCGCGCGCGGCCTCGGCTTCGTCGCGGGCATGAACCAGCGCCAGTGGCGCGTCGCCGGAAACCCTCTCGCCAATACCCCGGACCTGGGACAGGCCAACCGCCGGGTCGACCTTGTCCTCGACCCGCCGCCGCCCACCGCCGAGCGCGACCACGGCCAGACCGACAGCCCTTGTGTCGATTGACTGGATCACCCCGTCTCGCGCCGGCTTGGCGGCGACAACGATCGGCGCCGAGGCCAGATGGTTTCCCGGTGCCTCGATCAAATCCTCGGGGCCGCCCAGTGCCCGGACCATTTGCGAGAAACACGCCGCCGCGCGCCCGTCATCCAGAGCGGCCTGGATCTTGCCATCGGCCTCGGCGTCGCTTGCCGCCAGAGCGCCGGCTCGCAGCATGTCGCGCGCCAAGGCCCGGACCACGGTGTTCAGCCTCGGCTCGCGCGCCGCGCCTGTCAGATAGTCAACGGTCTCGCGCACCTCCAGCGCGTTGCCCGCCGTGGTGCCCAATACCTGGTTCATATCGGTGATGAGGGCGGTGGTGGCCACACCGGCCCCATTGGCGACATCGACGATGGAGCGGCCCAGCGCCTCGGCGTCCGCTGGCTTGGCCATGAACGCGCCGGAGCCGGTTTTGACATCCATCACCAGACCGTCCAGGCCCGCCGCGAGTTTCTTGGAGAGGATCGAGGCGGTGATCAGGGGGATCGATTCCACCGTCGCGGTGACGTCCCGTATGGCATAGAGCCGCCCGTCGGCGGGGGCGAGATCCGCCGTCTGGCCGATGATGGCGCAGCCGACCTCGGTGACAACGCGCTGGAAGGTCTCGATATCCGGGGTGCTTTGATAGCCGGGGATGCTGTCCAGCTTGTCCAGGGTGCCGCCGGTATGACCGAGACCGCGCCCGGAAATCATCGGGACATGGCCGCCGCACGCCGCCACGATCGGGGCGAGCATCAGGCTGACCTTGTCGCCGACGCCGCCGGTGGAATGTTTGTCCAGGATCGGACCGCCAAGCCGATCGCGGTCCCAGCGGATCACCCGACCGGAATTCCGCATCGCTTGGGTCAGCATGATGGTCTCTTCGGTCGTCATGCCATTGAGCAGCGTGGCCATGGCGAAGGCCGCGACCTGTCCGTCTCCGGCGGTGCCGTCCGAGATGCCCGTGACAAAATCCTGGATCGCGTCGGCGTCCAACGCGCCGCCGTCGCGCTTGGTTCGAATGATCTCCTGGAACAGGGTCATGACCCGACGGCCCCAAGCTCCGCCAGAAATCCGGCCAGCAGCCGGCCCATGTCGCCGGCGAGCGCGCCGCTTTGCACCAGGGTATGGGCGTGATCCAGGGCCGCGCCCTCGACCATGCCGGCGGCGAGATTGGTGATGCCCGAGACCGCGGCGACCCGCAGACCGCAATGTCGAGCGGCGAGCATCTCCGGCACCGTCGACATGCCCACCGCGTCGGCGCCGAGGATGCGAAAGGCTCTGATCTCCGCGGGAGTTTCGAAATTTGGGCCGGGGACCCAGAGATAGACACCCTCGGCCAGATCGATCCCGGCCTTGTCGGCGGAGCGTTGAAGCGCCGCGCGAAGATCCGGGTCATAGGCCGCGCTCATGTCGAGAAATCTGGGGCCGATCGCATCATTATTGGGGCCGATAAGCGGGCTCATCCCCGACCAGTTGATATGGTCGGTGATCAGCATGAGCCGCCCGGGCATGAGATCCTCGCGCAGGCCCCCCGCGGCGTTGGTCAGCACCAGGGTCTCGACCCCCGCCGAGCGCAGCGCCCTCGCCGGAAGCGCGAGATCAGCCATCGCGTGGCCCTCATAGGCATGAGCGCGGCCTTGCAGGATCATCACCGGCGCGCTGGCCAGATTGCCTGAAACAATGCGCCCCGCATGTCCCGATACGGTCGGTCGGGGAAAGCCCGGCAAATCGGCGTAGTCGATGACGGTGGGATCCTCGATCAGGTCGGCGACGGCGCCAAGCCCGCTGCCCAGGACCATCGTCACCGTCGGCACATCGCCGTTGAGGCGATCACGAATGACGGCACCGGCGGCATCATGGCTGTGGGCCATGGCTCACTCCGAAAAAGACAGGTCGCCCAGCCTCGCATGGCGATGCCTGACAAGCCAAGCGGCAACAGCTTTATGCGTGGCCTCGGTGTTTCGCGGTGTTTGACCGACCGATCGCCGCTTAGCGCGCGGTGACGCCGCCATCGACGACCATGCCCGCGCCGGTCATGAAACTGGAATCGTCCGAGGCCAGGAACACGATGCCGTTGGCGATATCCTCCGGCACTCCCAATCGGCCGATTGGATGGGTCGAGACCGCCACGTCGCGGGCCTTGTCGACGTTATTGCTGCCGGTCTGCTCGGCCCGCGCGACAAAGGTCTGATCGCCCATATCGGTCTGGATCACGCCGGGATGGATCGAGTTGACCCGGATCGAATAGCCCTTGCGCGCCAGGTTAAGCGCCGTGGACTTGGTGAACAGGGTCACCCCGCCCTTGGTCATCGAATAGAGCGGATCAAGCTCCGAGCCGACTAATCCGGCGATCGAGGCGAGATTGACGATGGCGCTGCCCTTGGGGCTCTTCTCGCCGGCCCGGCGCAGAGCGTCGACGCATTGCTTGGTGCCGAGCCAGACGCCGGTCATGTTCACCGCCGCGAGCTTGTTCCATTCCTCCATGGTCACGTCCATGAAGTCGCGCCCGAGAAACAGGCCGGCATTGTTCACGAGGATGTCCAGGCCGCCGAACTTCTCCTCGGCCAGCGCCACGGCGGCGTCCCAATCGGCCTCTTGGGTGACATCAAGCCGGATGAAGACCGCCGCGTCGCCAAGCGCCTTGGCGGTCTCGCGTCCCTGGCTTTCAAGCACGTCGCCGATCACCACCTTGGCGCCGGCCTCGACCATGAGTTTCGCGGTCGCGCCGCCGATCCCGCGCGATCCGCCGGAGATCAGCGCGACTTTTCCGTCCAAGCGATTCATGGGGGTATCCTTTCGGGAGATTGCTGTTTCCATGCCGCCCGCCCGCGCGGGCCTCGGCGAAACACTACGCTCAAGCAATCTCGCCCCCAAGTCCAGGGACCGGACATCGGGAAATCATCGCGGATCGGATTCGCCAATCCAATCGCTTCAATAATTCTGGGAGGATTTTCAGGATGTTGACCTCGGGGTCCCGGAAGAAACGGGCTCCATGACGCCAATGGAGTATGTCCGTCGGCTCTCGGACAATCGGCGCGCCGTCGCCGAATCGCCGCGCGTATTGCTTTTTCCAGGCGCCATCATCGCGTGTTCATCTCGCGATGACCCGTGATATCTTGAGGCTCTCACCTGACGGCTTGCGGCACTCGCGTGATGTGTATACATTCCGCGGCCTACGGTGTCAGAGAGCACCGAGGGGGAAACGAACAGATAGGGTGGGCATGGCCGAGTCCGCGAATGCCGGGGGGAATCCGCCGGCGGGGGAAAAAATTCTCGAAGTGCGCGACGTCGCGGTTCATTTCGGCGGGATCATTGCGCTGGATGGCATCAGCTTCGATATGCATAAGGGCGTTATTCAAGGTTTGATCGGCCCGAACGGCGCCGGCAAGACGACCTTGTTCAACTGCCTGAGCCGCCTCTACATCCCGACTTCCGGCGATATCCTGTTCGAGGGTCAGTCGATCCTGAGCACGGCGCCGCATAAGATCGCGGATATCGGCATTGGTCGGACTTTCCAGAACCTGGCGCTGTTCCGGACCATGTCGGTGCTCGACAACATCATGGTCGGCGCGCATTGCCAAAGCTCCAGCGATTTCGTCTCCAACGCGTTCCGCTTGCCCTGGGTAAGCCGCGAGGAGAAGCAGCTTGAGGATCAGGCCTGGGAATTGATCGAGTATCTCGAGCTGGGTGACGTGGCGCACACGCCGGTCGGCGGGCTGCCCTTCGGTACCCAGAAGCGCGTCGAGATGGCCCGCGCGCTCGCGGCGCAGCCGAAGGTGCTGCTGCTGGACGAGCCGGCCGGCGGCCTCAACCACGACGAGGTCGAGGAGCTTGGTAATCTGATCAAGCAGATCCGCGACGACCGGCACATGACGGTGCTCCTTGTCGAGCATCACATGAGCCTCGTGATGAGCGTCTCGGACCAGGTCGTGGCGATCGATTTCGGTCGCAAGATCGGTGAAGGAACACCCGAAGAGGTGCAACAGAATCCCGAGGTTATCCGGGCGTATTTGGGCACGACGAACTGATGGCATTGCTCGCAGTCAACAATCTCTCCGCGTTCTACGGGCCGATCCAGGCTCTCAAGGGCATCAGCTTTTCCATGGAGGAAGGCAGCGTCACCACCATCCTCGGCGCCAATGGCGCCGGCAAGACGACGACCTTGCGCGCGATTTGCGGGATGGTGCGGACCGAGGGAAGCATCTCCTATTTGGGGAATGAGATCTCCGGCAAGCCGACGGAACAGACGGTCGCGTCCGGCGTCGCCCATGTCCCAGAGGGCCGCGGCACCTTCACCCGGGTGACCACCGAGGAAAACCTTCTGCTGGGTAGCTACACCCGCCGTGACAAGCAGGCGATGAAGGAAGACCTGGAGACGGTTTACACCTATTTCCCACGCCTCAAGGAACGCCGCGACCAGCAGGCCGGCACGCTTTCTGGCGGCGAGCAGCAGATGCTCGCGGTTGGCCGGGCGCTGATGCTGCGTCCCAAGCTGATGCTGCTGGATGAGCCGTCCTTTGGTCTGGCGCCGCTGATCGTCGAGGAACTCTTCGGCATTCTGAAGCGCATCAATGAGCAACAGAAAGTCAGCATGTTGCTGGTCGAGCAGAACGCCACCTTGGCGCTCAACCTGGCCGACCATGCCTACCTCCTGGAAACCGGAACCGTCGTTATCTCCGGCACCAGCGACGAAATCGCCGCGGACGAAACCGTTCGCCGTTCCTATCTCGGCTATTAGACACGCGGAACCAGGCACGAATCAT
>JADHLJ010000267.1 GCA_016780745.1 Alphaproteobacteria bacterium
ATCTCTCCCACCGGCACTTCCTCATCAAACTCATCAACAATCCTAGCCTCGAGCCCCTCGCGCGGGCGGCCGCAGGAGGTATCGTTCACCAGATTGAACCCATCGGCGGTGATGCCCACGCTTATCTCGGTCATGTTGAAAAACGTCGTGACTTCAAAGCCATAGCGTTGCTTCAACGCTGCCAGATCGGGTTGCAGGTGGATGATGATCATCTTCTTGAGCGGGTGATCCCGGTCCCGCGGATCGGGCGGCAGGCTGGCCAGGAAACTCGGCATGGTCGAGATCAGGATCGAGATCGTCGCGTCGTAGCGGCGCACATCAGGCCAGAAATTATGGACGCTGAATTTCTCGCGGATCGCCATGGTCAATCCGGCGATCGCGACAAAACCGAACATCTGCGAAAGACCCACATGAAACATCGGCATGTACATGTAGAAAATATCATCGGGATCGCAGAGCTTGGCGATGGGCAGCGCCGTCGCGTGGGCTTGGGCGTGGGAGTAGATCACCCCCTTCGACGGCCCCGTGGTACCGGAGGTATAGAAGATCGCCATCGGGTCGGTGTAGTGGGTGACGGCGGGCATCGGGCTCGGATCGCCGGTGCGGAGAGACGGAAAGGGGATCAGCTCCCAAGGCGCCCCGAGGCTCTCGCGAGGGTCCAAGTCCGGGAACACGGCGATCGCCTCAAGCCCTTGTATTTCCTCGGACAATGCCTCCCAATGCGGCAGGTGCCGACCGTGCACGATGGCGAGGCGCGCATCCGCGTCATTAACCTGATGGAGCAGCATCGCGCCCTTATAGGCCTCGTTCACCGGCACGATCATCGCGCCGAGCTTGGAGATCGCCTGCCAGATCACGACATGCTCGATTCCGCTGGTGATCATCACCAGGACCCGGTCCCCCTTGACCACCCCGCGCTCGGCGAGCCCTCGGGCCCAACGGTTCACTTCCTGGTCAAGCGCGCCATAGGTCAGGACCCGGTCTTCCATCACCAGACAAGGCTTGTCCGGCATCCGGCGGGCATGGTCCTCGACGATGTAGTGAAAGACGCGCTCGCGGCTCTTCTGATCGATCTCCATGGCCGCGCCGCCTAGCGGGGTGGCTCGGGTTTAAGGAACTGCATGAACTCAACCACCGTTCCATCGGGGTCATCGACGCAGAAAACCAATTGCCGCGTGCCGCCCATATTGATCTCCAAGGGCACGCTGTAGGGTTCATGCCCCGCGGCGACCAACCGGTCGTGCAAACCCTTGCAATCCCTCACCTTTAAACATAGACGCCCGAAGCCGATCCGCGCGAGATCACCCTTGGGAAGGCTTTCACTTCCGGGGGTCTTCCACTCGATCAGGTCCAGCCGCGTTGCCCTTGGATCATCCGAGAGCGCCATCAGCACGGCCCGGGCGTCGCAGTTCTCGGGCATCCGCAGGATCGGCGCCAGGCCGATCTCGCCAAAGCTCCGGGTATCCGGCTCGCCATCCGCCTCGAAGGCGTTGACCACCTCGAAGCCGATCAACTCATAGAACGCGCGGGAGGTATCTAGGTCGCTTCAATTCAGGTTCACATGAAAGATCTGCAGCGCGTTATCGGCCACCGGGCTACTCCGCCGCTTCCGCCACGGTCGGGCCGTCGCCGGCCACGGTGGTGCGGTGCATCACCCGACGATACTCCTCGTCCGGCCAAGGATTGCCGCGATGCAGGACGACCCGGTTGTCCCACATCACCAGATCCTTCTGGCGCCATTTATGGGCATAGATGAATTCCGGGCGGGTGGTCCACGAGGTCAACTCGTTAATCAGGGCCCGGCTTTTTGGGAAATCCCAGCCTTCGACGAACTGACAGTGGCTACCGACATAGAACACCTTGCGACCGGTTGCCGGATGAGTGCGGATCAGAGCCTGACGCACCGGCTCAAGTCGTTTTTTGTCCTCTTCCGTGAAGATATCGCCAACGATCAGGGTGCGAGAAAAAACGATCCAATGCTGGCAGATCAAGCCTTCCAGTTCCTCCTTGGTGATCCCGCTCACCGAGCCGGGCCAGGAATCATAGGCGGCGCGCACATCGGCAAATTCTGTCTCGCCGCCAATCGGCGGCACCTCGCGCCCGGACAGGTGCGAAGCGTTGGCCGGCACCTTCTTGAACGAGCTGTCGGTATGCCAAAGGCTGTTGCCCCGGTGATAGCGGGACTTCTCGTGGTCATGCGGGCGGATCTGGTCATCCTCGCCGACATTCGAGATCCGCGCGATCTGCGGCAGGATCACGCCGCCATATTGATCGAATCCGAGTGAGGTCTCCAGCTCGCCAAAGCGGCTGGAGAAGGCCACCTGTTGCTCATCGGTGATGTCCTGGTCTCTGAGAACCAGCACGCCGTATTGGTGAAACGCGTCCTCGATCGCCGCGAAGTCGGCATCGCTTACCGGCTCCCGCAGATCGACGCCGGTCACCTCGGCGGCGAAGCCGGAGCCTGGTTTCAACGCGCGAATGTCGAGGGCCATGATCGCCTCCTCTTGGTCTCTTGGCATTCAGTAGATGGTCACGCCACTGTCGACGGACAGGATTTGACCGGTGGTGATCTCGGACTCGTCCGACGCCAGGTAAACCGCCATGTTGGCGATATGCAGCGGCTGGCCAAACCCGAGCAGATGTTGCTCCGAGAGTTTCTTGATGTCGGGCGACTCGTCCACCAGTTTCTTGACCCGGTCCGACAAGGTTACCGACGGCGCGATCGCGTTCACCCGGATCTTGTCGGGCGCGTATTCGACCGCCATCGAGCGGGTCATCGAGGCGACGCCGCCCTTGGCCGCCGTGTAGCAATCCCGCCCCGGCAAGGCCATCAGCGCCACATTCGAGGCCATATTGATCACCGAGCCACCACCGGAGGCCTGGATCGCCGGAATACCGTGCTTGGAGGACACGAAAGTGCCATAGAGGTCGAGCTTGATGACCCGCCAGAACTCCTCGTCCGGTGCCTCGGTGACCGGGCCATCCTGCATGGTCGAGCCGCCGGCATTGTTATGCAGGATGTGCAGTCCGCCGAACTGGGCGACCGTTTCCGCCACCGCCGCCTTGACGCTTTCATGGCTGGTCACGTCGGTCTCGATGAAGATTGCGTCGCCGCCGCCATTGCCCGCGGCCTCCTTGGCGAGGCGCGCGGATTCAGGTCCCCGCGTGGTGTCGATATCGGTGACAACGACCTTCGCGCCCTCCTCGGCGAAGCGGATCGCCGTGGCCCGGCCAATTCCCCCACCGGCGCCGGTAATGAGCGCCACCTTTCCAGCAAGTCTCGCCATGTCGTCGCTCCAGCCGCGCTGTCTAAATCCAATGCCATCACCCTATCATCGGTCATGGAGCCGGACAGCCACCTTTGAAACGTCATCGCCGATGTGATCGGCTCGAACCGCGAACACCTCGAGCCACCCCCATCGCGGCCACCGCGATCGCCGCGGCCACCGCCAACGCTAGTTCGCGAAGATGACCGGCGTCTGGGCACGATCCAGGATTGCCCGGGTCGCGCCGCCGAAGATCATCTGTGTCAGGCGGCTTTGGGTATAAGCCCCCTTGATCATCAGATCGACGCCGGCCTTCGCCGCTACCTCCATGACCCGGTCGCCAGGGTTTCCACCCGACGCGCCGGTCTGAATTTCGGTCTCGATGCCGTGGCCTTCCAGATATTTCTGGAGCGCCGAGGTATCCGGGCCGGCATGGACCCAGCCGTCGACGCCAATCACCACGACCTTCTTGGCCTGGGCGATGACAGGCATCGCCATGGAAACGACGCGCGCGGTTTCCGTCGCGTGGTTCCAGGCAATGCCGACGGTGTCGCCATAAGGCTTGCTCCAGCCCTCGGGCACCAGCATCACCGGGCGCCCGCCCTCGAACAGCGCCATTTCAAACAGGGTTTGCCAATGCGGGTTATCCGGCGACCGGGCGACCATCGCGATGTCATGGACCCGGCATACCTCACCCACCTGACGCCAGTTGGAAAGACCGCTCATATCGACGCTCAAATGCTCATCCGCCAAGGTCGGCTCGCAGCTCGCGGCGCGTTCACGGATCCGCTCGGCCGCGGTTGATTTTTGGGCCTCGATTTCCTCGTCCAGCCCGTCATAGGACACCACGCCGCCACTCATCGGATCCACGATTACAGGATCCGGTAATCGTGGATAGAACATGGCCGTGACATGTCCGCCATGCCGGGCCGCCAGCACGGCGGCGGCGGCAATCGGCGCGTCACTCGCCGAGTCGGAACCAAAGGGAAGAAGAATTCGTTTCATATCGGCCTCCCGTTCGTGGCCTGCCCAAGCCCGCGATCGCCTCGGCCGCGGGTCATTCAGATCTTAGCAAGACTTTAACATGGTCCGGCCCCAGCGATACCCGGGAAGCGGCCCGGTCCGTTAATTTCCCCAGAGCGCTGGTTATCCAGAGCGCTGGTTATCCGGCGCGCCGGCTCCCTCGGAAACCTATTTTCCAAGCCCGGTCCCGTCGTTCAGTGACCAGTCAAACGCGTAGCTCACTTTTTTCACCCCGCGCGGCACCGACCGCATTGGATCAACCGCGTAAAGCCGCAGATGGGCGAGGAGCTCGGCCTGGGTACCGCCGAAATGATTGAGATGGCTTTGATACATCTCCGACAGTATCAGGCGTCCCCCCGCGAGGCGGGCACCGCGCGGGTGATTGACGTAATCCAGGGCGGCGCCGTCCAACATGCGATCGACCCGCTCTCCGGTGAAGACCCTGGGCTGGAGGTTCGGCGCGCCGATCGCGGCGTCGCACAGTCCGTAATGGAGCCGCGGGTCCTTGAAGATCGGCCACAAAATGCGTTCGCGGATATCGGAGAGGCTTACCGGCCGGCCCAGCACCGCGACCAATTCACGTTCAAAAGGCCCGTCGCCGAGGGGGCCGAGGCCGAAGCCGATATCCTGGATCGAGAGGACCAGGTATCGGCTCAGCACTAGGCGCAGCACCAGCGCGTTATAGAGATTGAGCCAAAAGGCATATTGCTCGCGCCGGTCCAAGCTATCCACGGCGAATCCGGCCAGCTCTCGGATGTAACGGTCCAGGTTGGCCCGCTCGGCCTCGGTGACATCGCCATAGGCGAACAGATGCACGCCGTCGGAACGTTTGAGCACGTGACGGTCCAGAAGGACGGCCAGCGGCGCATGATCGACCTCGCGTTTGGATCCGGCGACGAAGCGATCCCAAGGCCCTTGCAATCGGTCCGGCGCATCTGGCGAGCCACCACCGCCGCGCGCGCACCCAGTCAAGGCCGTCAGGGCGGCCCCTATCGTCAACTTCGCGAGATCTCGTCGACCCAGGACCATCGACGTCACGTCTCCGCGCTTTACCCTCGCCTCGTCACGCTTGCCTAGGCGACCCGCATCTCGACCGAGCCCAGACCCTCGACTGAATAGATCGCGTGGTCACCGGCCTTGGCGAAACGCGTCGCCAGGGTCGAACCGCTCATGACCACGTCCCCGGCCTTGAGAGACCGCCCCTGCGCCGCCAACAATGTCGCCAGATAAGCCAGCGATGTCAGGGGATTACCCATCGCCGCGCCGGTCACGGCGACCTCTGTTTCGCCGTTAAGGGATAGGCTCACCGGGGTCGTGGCGAGATCCAAGCCACGCCAGGCGGTCGACGGCGTGCCCAGGACCATGCCGCCGGACCAGGCGTTGTCGGCGACCAGAGTGGCGGCGTCGAGGCTTGAATAATCGGCGTCGCGATCCTCGATCATCTCAAAGGCCGGCATCGCGGCATCCACGAAGGGCGCGATGGACTCGGCGTCGTATTCGGCGCCCGCCGGCACGTCCTTGCCCATGCGAAAGGCCAACTCGAACTCCAGACCGAGCCTGACATAGTCCGACAGCTGGAGGGTCGCGGGGGATTGATGCACGGCCGACGCGAAGATCGCGCCGCCGCAGGGATCATCCACCCCCACGAGATCGCGGATGGCTTGCGAGGTGAGCGCGATCTTGTAGCCGACGATGGCGCCTTTCGGCCCGCCTTCCCAAAGCTTGTTGAGCGCGATCTGAACCCGGTAGGCCTCCTCGATCGAGGTGAGCGCGTTATCGCCGGAGAGGTTCTCGTACCGCGCCCGGCGGGCATGGGCGTCATGCAGATGACGGGCGATACGGTCGATACGCTGTTGGTCGGTCATGACAATCTCCAGATCAAGGTCGCCAAACCTACACCCAAAATCCAAACCCGCGCCATCGTGGATCGCGTGAACGCTTGCCAGACACGGCGTCGCGGAACAAGATTACGCGCGGAGGAACCAAATGATGCCCGATACTGCCACCATCGCTTTATCCGACCCCCAGGCCGCCCCCCAGGCCAACCCCAAGGACTGGCCGTTCGAGACCCGGCCCTTGTCCGACGTCATGGGCGTCGAGATCCTGGGCATCGATCTGGCGGACGCGGTAAAGCCGGAGATTTTTCCCTCGGTCTATCAGGCCTTTCTGAAGCATCAGTTAATTCTGTTTCAAGACGTCGACCTGCCGCCGGAAACCCAGGTCAAGTTCGCCTATGCCTTTGGCGATGTTCAGACCCATGTGATGGACCAGTATCACGGCTATGGCCACCGGGAGATCTTTCTCCTCACCAATCTGGACGAGAATGGTCAGCCCAAGGGCGCGCATCCGGACAAGGGAACCATGTTTTGGCACACCGACGGCTCCTGGCGCCCGCAAACCGGTCTGGCGACGATGATGTATGCCGAGATCGTGCCGGATAGCGGCGGCGAGACCCATTTCTGCGACATGCAGGGCGCGGTGGATTGGCTGGGCGAGGACTGGCGCGCGCGGCTCTCTGGCATGAAGGCGATCCATAATCTGGATTTCTCGCGAACCCGGCGTCACGGCGAGGAGCCGATGACGGAAGAGCAAAAGGCCAAGGTGCCACCGGTCGCGCATCCGATCCTGCGCACCCATCCGGAAACTGGGCGGCTATCGATCTTTCTCGGCGATCACGCCGAGTGCATAGAGGGGATGGACTATGACGAGGGTCGCGCGCTGATCGAGGAATTGAACGCGGCCGCGACGCCGGATCAGCTGGTCTATCGTCATCGCTGGAAGCCGGGCCAATGCGTGGTCTGGGACAATCGCTCGCTCCTGCACCGGGCCACCGGGTACGATACCGCGAACCAGAAGCGCGTCATGCGGCGCTGCACGATCCTGGGCGACCGGCCTTACTGAGCGCCTTGGGTAAAGCCATGACGCGATTGCCGGAACCCTTCCCTTCGGTCTTCGATCGGCTCACCTCCTCCGACATCCGAACCGACCCGTTCCCGCATATCGTTAAGGACGAAGCTCTCGATCCAGCCCTT
>JADHLJ010000268.1 GCA_016780745.1 Alphaproteobacteria bacterium
CGCCGCGGCTCAACACCAACCTGTCCTTCGCCCAGACGATTTGGGCACGCATCTCGAAGCCCGCCGCAACCAGACTTTCAATCACTGCCACGGTGTGCAAAGCACCGTGCCAGACATAGGTAACATCGCCCGGAAACAACGCCCAGGCCTCACGCCAATCCGCGCGGTCGTCATTCAGCACCTTGCCGGTCCGCCGGGTCATCGCCGCGCCGGCCTTGTTGCGCCAGCCGGGGTCGTAGTCAACGCCGTAGGGAGGATCAGTCACCATCAACAGCGGTTTCACCGAGCCCAGCACCCGCTCGACATCGGTGGCGATCGTCGCATCGCCGCAGAGCAAACGATGGTTGCCGAGTATCCAGAGATCGCCAGGCCGACTGACCGGTTCCTCCGGAGGTTCCGGGATCTCGTCCTCGCCGTCGCGCGCGTCGGTGTCGTCCGTGGTTCCGGCCAACAACCGATCCAACTCGGCGTCATCGAACCCGATGAGCGATAGGTCGAACTCCTCGGTCGAGAGAGCCTGCAGTTCCTCGGACAGTAACGTCTCATCCCAGTCGCCAAGCTCTGTCAGCTTGTTGTCGGCGATCCGGTAGGCGCGTCGCTGCGCCTCGTTCAGGTGGTCGAGCACGATCACCGGCGCCTCGTTCAACCCAAGCTGCGCCGCCGCAAGGATCCGGCCATGGCCGGCGATCACCTCGCCATCGCCCGAGACCAACACCGGAACGGTCCAGCCGAACTCGGCCATGCTGCCGGCAATCTTCGCCACCTGGTCGGCGCCATGTGTCTTGGCGTTGCCGGCATACGGACGCAGCCGGTCCAGCGGCCAGAGCTCGATGCTCTCCGGTGCGAAACGTAGGGTCATGTCGATCAATCGTTGATGTGGAGTGGATTCCAGGGTGGATCCCGAGGTGGATCCCAAAGTGGATTCCAGGTGGACTCCGGGATCCAGCAGGAGTCCACCTGGTTTGGCCAGGGTTTGTGCGGGGTTCGGGGCTGTTAGGAGGTGCCTGGACTCCAGGTGGCTTCCCAAAATTTTCGGTCTGACGCTAGCGAAGTCCGGCGCCGTTCCCCCCCCGTATTGCGAAGGATCACGACAGGACCCGCTGGCCTACTCGCATTTACGCGCCGCTACTCTCCCGGCGACCGTTTGAGGCGCTGCTTTCGATCGCTCACGCCTCGTGCGAGCTTGACTAGAATCATAGCCTCACCCCGCCTTTTTGTCGTTGAGAAAAGTGTCCGCCAAACAACCTTTTCCCAACTACTCACCGGCTCGCCGCACGAACTAGATCAATTACGCTCTGGCGCGAACGTTTACGAGACAACCGCCTTCCGTTAAGCCGCCAGGCAATCACGCAATGGCCAAAAAGATACCGCTGATGCTCCGCGGAGCGTTGCAGACCGACTGTTCGGCAGATCTGTTTCCAGCGCGTGCCGGTCGCTCGCATCCATACGATCTTGGCGATGTCCGGCTCGAGCCACTTGAGCCAGGTCAGCGTCTCGTCCATGCGGTCGATCGCCGCCGGTGATGGCCGGGGGCGCATCATGACGGGATCGTGCCAGCCGAAGGCCTCGTGCACATTGCGCACGACTTCGGGCCAGGCGCTGCAATACCCCTGGATCCGTTCCTCGGGCAGCCGATCGAGGATCGACGCCGCCTCGGCCAACCGTTCCTCGACCATCGTCGGCGTCCAGTTATTCATGGCGGTGATCCTCGCTGGTGGTGCGTTTGCCGTAGAGCTTTTCGCCAATCTGGCGGACCAACTCACGCTCCGGCCAGGTCAGCCGGTAGTCCTCGACCGAGACCGCCAGCACGCCCTGTTCGAGCCAACCGTCTTGGCTGACCCGGGCGACGCCGCGCCGTGTGCCGCCGTAGCCGGGTGGGTGCCACTTCATTGGTTCACCTCCCGCAACACGGCGGCGTAGCCAGCCACGTCGACGATGCTGTCGAGATGGCTCGGGTCGTGCGCCAGCCGGGCGAGCTTGAGATCGATCAGGCACAGCGCCACCTGCGCCGGGGTGACGGTCAGACCGAGCGTGATCGACCACCGCCGCGCGACCAGATCCATCGACGACGCGGGGTCTCCGTAGGCCCTCCGACGGTTGGCGACCACGTTGGCGGCCTGGCGAAGCATCAGCTCCCCGTTCATGGCGCTGTCTCCCCGAAACGGTTTTCGAGGGCCCAGAGCAGGATCGCCAGCGCATCGGCCTCGTTGTCGTCGACGGGCGCGAAGCCGAGCGCGGTCACCGCCGCGATCACCGCGTCCTTGCCGGCATTACCCTTGCCTGTGATGTGCCGCTTGATGGTGCCGACGGGCACGCCCTCGTAAGCGATCTCGTTCTGCTCGCACCAAGCCGTCAGATGGGCAAGGAAACCGCCGTAGACATGCGCCGCCGTCGTGCCCAGGTGCCTCCGGACTTCTTCAAAAAACACCGCGTTAATTGGCCCGGAGGTGCGCTCGAGGTCGTCCAGCCAGGCCTTGAACCGGAGGTAGGCCATGCCACCGCCCTGGAAGCGGTCGGGACGGAATGCGGCGGTGCCACTGACGATCGCGCCGTCGGCACAGCGGACCGCCCACCCGGTCTTGGATCCCAGATCGAGCGCGAGCACCACCGGCCGACGAAACAGCGCGACGTTGGGGGGCACGGCTGATGTGATCGCGGCCTCAGAAGGGTATGTCATCGCCTCTCTCCCAATCGATCTCGGGCGGTCCAACCCGGGCGACCTCGGCCCCGGGGAAGACCCGCTTGGTTTCCAGAACAGCGGCCGGAAGGTCGTCGATCAGCCGCGCGATCTCGTCGACCGAGAACACCAATCGCTCGCCGGCGAGATGCCGGGCCTCGGCCGAGGTGCGCACGATCGCCACCACGGTGCCCGAGGACGGCAGGGCGCATTCCCAGACCTCGGGCGACAGCGGTCTCGCACCGGCCTCGATGGCGGCTTTGTCCAGCGCCGCCCAGGCACGCTTCATGCCCTCGGCTTGGGCCCGGACATAGCGCTCCTCGTTGGCCACGACCGCGGCGTCGAGTTTGTCCTTCTGCGCATCGAACCTGGCGCGCAGGGGGTCGGCGACCAGCAGACGCAGCCGATCGACACCCCACTTGCGTTCCATGTCGAGAGCGAGGTGATCGAGCCCATCGAGGATGGCGCGGATGGCGTAATCCGAGGGCGCCATCGGATCCGCCGACGGATCAATGTTCCTGGACGTGGGTCGATGCGAGAAGTGTGTCATCGCCGACCGGCCCCAAGGGGGGCGGCGGTGCGCGTGTATCGCGCCGCCCTCCCCCCTTTAGGGGGGACATTTTCGAAACACCGAAACACCAAATGAAAACAATGACTTGGCGGGCGTGTGTTTCGGCGACATTCTGGTTTCGTGAAACACTCCATGATATCAATGTGTTCCGCCGTGTTTCGCGGCGAAATTGCGGGCATGATCATCATTATTCCTTCTCTCCAAATTCCGATTGCCGGGCCGCGAGACCGACCGGGTTGGAGGGCCTCTCGAACCGGCGCAGAACCACCGGGCTGCTGGTTTCATTGCAGGTGAACCCCGCGACGGAGCCATGCGCGACGACGCAGACGCCCTGTCGGCAGGCGGCGAGGATGGTCTGTCGCAAGGTTCGGCTGGCACGCTGATGTCCCTTGGTGTCGGTCTGCCGAAAACGCGCGAAGCGGTGATCACCACTCCACGCCAGCCGCTTTGCCGCCGCGTTGAGCGTGATCTCGGGCTCCGATACCTGAGCCAGTAGGGCAGTGACGACGGGCTGGTAGGAATCATTCTCGCCGCCGCGGTCATCGTCCCCGGTGTCGTCGACCGTCTCCAGATCCTCTGGCGCCAACACACCGACCGCATCACCATTGGCGATGGTGACACCAACGCGGCGGAACCAGTCGGCCTTGTTGGTGATCAGCGAGAGATTGGCCTTGGCATCATCGAGGCGGATGTAGAAATGGCGATCATCGTCGCCGATGCCGTGCGTCTCGGCATCGCGGGCGCTCATGGCGAACAGGGTCTGCACCACCCGGGCAACACCGGCGAGCGCGCTGGCGCCCCGCGCCGTGTTCATGTTACCGGCATGGCCGTCACTGGTGCCCTGAGGCGGTTTGGCGGTGTGATGAACCAACATCACCGCACAGTCCGCCTTGCGTGCGATCTCTCGAAACATGGCGGCGACAGTCTTAATCTGATCGTTGGCGTTCTCGTTGACCTCGTGGGTCTCGACGAAGGGATCGACGATGAAGACGCCGATGCCGGCCTCGTGGATATGGGCAATGCAGGCGTCCACGTCCGGAAGCCGGATCACGTTGCCGGTCCGGTCCGCCTTGGCGAGCAACAAGGGACGATCGGCGCCGCTGTTGAGCGCCAAGCGCCCCTTCACCTCGGCGAGGGGAATGTCCCAGTGCTGCAGGATCGCGGCAAGGCGACGGCGGAGTTCGTCGGCGTCGTCCTCGTTGTTGTAAATCCAGACCTTGGATTGTTCATGAACGGTCTGACCGGTGATCTCGCGGCCGGTGACGACGGCAACCGCCTGCTCGATGCCGAGGGTCGACTTGCCGACCCCCGGTGGTGCCACCAAGACCGTGACATTGCCGCGCAACAGCGTGCCGCCGAGGATCCAGCGACGGCGTGGCAGCATGGCGACGTCCAGGCTGTCGATGAACGCGGGTGCGAGCGGCGTTGGTGGCTCGTCAGTCTCGTCCACCTGATGCTCGGGGCTGGGAATGTTCCATTTGGCCCGTCCGCCCGTAATCATGCGCGTGACTTCCCGGCGGGTCTGATCGATGGTGTAGCCGGGCAGTGTCAGGGCGGAAGCCGCCGACAGGATCTCCTCGTCCGACCACCCGCGCGCGATCCAATGCGCGGTGAGCCTGACCAGGTTGTTGTGCCAGTGCCGGCCGGCGCGGGCCTCGGCGAGGCAGGCCTCGACGCTGACGCCGTCGAACTCGGAGCCGATGTTGAGGCTCGACGGCGTGGGTGACGGCGTTGCGGACGCGGGTGCCGTTTGCTCCGCCGGAAACGCCTTTGCGATCTGTCCGGGGAAGTAGACCTTGGGCCGGCCGTCCTCGAAGATTAGGAACTCGGTCCGCTCCAGCACCCGTCCTGGTTTGGTCGGCCAGGCGATGGATCCACCAAGGCGCAACACCCGGCTCGGATTGATGACCGACGGGTCGCCTTCCAGGGCGTTCGCCAGGGCCAGGTTCTGGGATCGGCAGGCATCGGCGTCGCGCTCCGGGGTCTCGAGCCGCCACAGCATCTGGGCCCGGACGTGCGGATGCCGGCCGGTGACCACGACAGCCGTTGGCGGGCACCCCCGGTGGCGATAGTTGATCCTGGCCGTCGCCACCACGTCATCATCGAGGTCGACGTAGAAAGTTGTGAGCGCGAAGAAGTCCTCGTCCTTGCACCTTCCGAACGGCGGGATACCCGGATCGCGGAGTGCCTGTCCAACATAGACGTTCTGCCCCGGCACCTTGTTGACGGCGATGGCGCGCTCGACCATCTCTTCCAGCTGATCGGTACCGAAGATGGCGGCATGACGCAGCTTGCCGTCCTTGCCGTCGGTCCAGGCCAGTTCAACCTTGCCCTCATGGCAGCCGTCGAGATCGCTGGCGAACAAATGCTCCAGGTGTCGAAGCATCTGATCAGCGGCGGGTTCGATTATCGGTCGCACGTTGCTGGGTCCGTCCATGGTTCAATCCTCGAAGGCGCTCTCCAAGGGCCCCGCCTCGATAAGACAGGGCCAATGGGCAGCGTCCTCAGAACTCCGCGGTCATCATTGGATCGGCGGCGGGTTGGTTCGGCGGCACGTGTTGCGGCGCGGGCGGCGGTACGTGGATCGCCGTGGTCTTCGCCGGAGCGGTTCCGCCGCCCTGCCAGACATCGTTCGGATCAACCGGGCTCGCGTCCGGAAGGTCCGCAGGACGATCCACCCATTTCAGCAACTCCAGTTTGGGCCGGTAGTTGGTGCCGTATTTGTCCTTCATCGGCTCGGAACCAGTACAGGCGATAACCGGCACTTGACCCGGGTGGCTGCCACGCTGGTCCTCGAAGATCTGGTAGACCTCGCGCACCGCGTTGCCCATGTGGATCGAAGCACTGGACAACTCGACCAGACCACCGAAGAAGTTCTCGCTGAATACCGCCAGGACGAATCCGCGCTTGAAGCCTTCGCCGGGACCCGGCGCCGCGCGATCAAGCGAAGGATCAATCGCCCGTTCTGGCGCTTCACCCTCGCGGAACCGCAGCCAGCCGGTGGCGATATTGGCGAGATCGGCGAGGAAGGTCGGCCGGGCGATTTCCTCGTCGCCGTCGTCACCCCTGACGAACCATTTGTCCGCCTTGGCGTTGTATTTAGCGAAAGGCATGATGCTCCCGCTTACTCCGATATTGAGTGGCATGTTCCGTGCTCCCTTGACGGTGGTGGTTGATCAGAATCCGAAGACAGCCGCGCCGTTGGCACGGGTGGTCGCGTTGCTCCAATAGAAAGTGTCGTAGTTGGGGACCAGCAGACCGGCGAGTTCATCGGCGTCACTGGACAAGGCCAGGAACCGGCCGAGACGCAGGGCGATCTCGGTGAGCGCGGCCAGGTGCCGCGCCACGTCCTCGGCCGACATCTCGTAGACGGCGACGGCCCGGCCGTCCTTCTTGGTCGGGGTTGGCTTCACATAGGCAAAGCGCATGGCGTAGTTACCGTGAGCCCGGGCATAGACCGCGCCCTGGCGGCCATGGGTCTCGGATATCGATGACGGCAGACGTTCCGAGGTCTTCAGATCGACGACCATGCCGTGCTGGTCGTATCGCCAGTCGATGAACCCGATGACCGGAACTGGTACATCGTCGAGATCAACGGATACCTTCTCCTGGTAACCCGTGGGCACGCCATAGGGGCGCAGAGCAACAAGACCCTGTTCCACGTAGCCGGCGATCTTGTCTCGCTCGGACTCTCGGCGCGGGTCCTGGCTCAAGGCCATCTCGCGATCGAATTCTCGCCGGGCGGCGACGACGCAGTAGGCAACAGACAGGTCCGGATCCAGAAGGCCCAGGTGGATCCCATGCTCCGCCGCTCGGCCGCGCGCGGCATTGGCGCTGATCGGCGATCGACGGCCAAGCAAGCGTTCCATCACCCAGAGCGCCGGTTCGGCCGCCCACAGGTTCAATGACGACGGGGACAAGTGATCGATACTGGCCTGCCCCCCTTAACCGGATCCAAATGCTGAGTTAGAGAGATCGGCATCTGGATCCCATCTAAGGGAGCATCGAGATGCCCAAGAAACGTTATTCCGTCGAACAAATCATCAACC
>JADHLJ010000269.1 GCA_016780745.1 Alphaproteobacteria bacterium
TGCGCTTCACCTGACGGTCAAGACGGATTTGCCGGTCGTCGTGATCGGCTCGCAACGACCCAGTAGCGCCTTGTCCACCGATGCGGGTTTCAATCTGGTCAACGCGATCCGGACGGCGGCTTGCCCCGAAGCACGGGGCATGGGGGTTATGACCTTGCTGAACGACGAAATTCAATGCGCGAGGGAGGTGACCAAAACCTCCACATACCGAATGCAGACCTTTCGCACGCCCGATTTCGGATGCCTAGGTCATGCCGATGGCGACGCCGTCGCGTTCTATCGAAAACCTCTTCGTCGACACGCGCCGGATACCGAGTTCGATATTCGTGCGATGAGCGCGATGCCACGGGTCGACATCGCTTATGCCTATCTCGGCTCGGACGGTACGGCCGCGAGAGCGTTCGTCGCTGCCGGCGCCCAAGGTATTGTATCGGCGGGTTTCGCGCCCGGCTTCTGCGGTCCAGGCGATGAGGAGATTCTGAAGGAAGCGGTTTCCCAGGGTATCGTCGTTGTACAATCCACCCGGGCGGGTAGTGGAAGGACGTTCAAGAGCACCCGTATGAAGGAGGACGGTTTTCTCGTCGCGGACAACCTGAACCCGCAAAAGGCGAGAATTCTTCTGTCTCTTGCTCTATCCGTGACCAAGGATCCCGCGGAGATCGAGCGGATGTTTCACACCTACTAGAACTCTCCCCTGGTCGATGCGCGACGGCGACGGTCGGCGCTCGACGGCGCGAGGATGCCGTGGATGGGGTCTCGAAGGAGTGGCGGAACTGGTAACCGACCGCGAGTTACCTCCTCTTAGAAAGAGCCCAGGCGGGGTGAGCCCAGTTGACGACATATCGCTTAGATCGCTGAAATAGTGGCATTTTTTCTCAAATACCTTCGTGCCGTGGCATGAACCGGTCGCGAAATCAGACGTCGCGTTTGCGCGGCGTCGACATTGGCCAGGGCTATGCCCGCCGCGTCGCGCAAGTAAGATCATCCTTAAGTCACCCACAATGAGGAAAGGCTTGGCGGGGCAGACCTGGCAGGGAAGGTTAGACCAACCCGTTTCGACGCCGCCGTCGCCTTATGATAAGATGCGTTGGTAGACTCATGACCCAATGTCGTCGGAACGGCGCTGGGGAATGCAAAATTGGCACCATCCAGCAAGGATGGGTCGTTAGGGAGGTGAATGCCATGGCCACGAGAGGCCAATCGGTAGCGCGCGACATTCGCGAAGGCGTCCTGGATGGTACCTACGCGCCCGGGATCAGAATGAATGAAATAGATATTTCGAACACTTTGGGCGTTTCTCGCACACCTGTTCGCGCGGCCTTGTCCGCCTTGGCGGCGGAGGGGCTGCTGGAGTACGTTCCAAATAGCGGCTATGTGGTTCGGCAGTATTCGTCTCGGGACATCGAAGGTGTTTATGCCGTTAGGTCCGTTTTGGAGGGCCTCGCGGCAAGGACGCTCGCGGAGCTCGGAATGAGCGACGAAGTCAGAGGCAAACTTCACAAGAACCTCGCGGATACCAAGGCCCTTTGCGACATGGGGGAGTGGACCGAAGAGGTTGCGCGAGACTGGTCGAGACTCAATGAGAGTTTTCACGAGGTGATCTTCGAGGCGACGGAAAACAATCATCTTGGGGAACTTATCGCCAAGTCTCGGTCGATTCCGCTTCTCATGGCGATGAAATTCCGCTGGCACGACCTTCCCAGTCTACTCGACTCATATACCGATCACGCGGAGATTTTCGACGCGATTTCCTGTGGGCAAGGATCTCGCGCGGAACATCTGGCACGAGAACATGTCTATCGCGCGGGGCGCAGATTGATTGGAAACTGGCGTCGAACCGATACGCCGCGTCAGCCAAAGCGCAAATCCGAGCGGGTTTCCAACGCGGCCTGAAGTCCTGGTCGACTGTCTCCCGCTATCAATCATTTAACGTCATCGGCTCTCAAGACAGGGTCGCGAGAACCATTGGTCCGCAGCTTCGGCCAAATGTCGTTAGCGGCGGTGTGACTTGATCATTGGTGTCGTGTGGCTTCGCCCGTTCGGCGCTGAACGATATCAGCGCGCGGCCATGTACGCACGCCAACCGCCATAACCGGTGATTTCCTCCGCGCCACGCACGCCCTCGGCCTCGACGAGGAAACCCTTTACCGCGCTGCCATCGGCAAGCCTCACGTCACCGATGCCGAGGGGTCCTGGGATGGCGGCCACGAACCGGCCGAAAGCGGAGGGCGTGAGGCGCCAGATTTCGACCTTGATGGGGGCGCCTCCCTCGGCGGCGCGCAGCATGCCGGGCTTGGGCGGCGTGCTGTCCGGCAGGGCGAAGAGGCGATAGACTGGGGCGGTTTCCGTCTCTTTGACGAACGCGGCCCCCAAGTCCTGAAGTTGGAAATTCAGGGCCATGCCGGATAGATGCGCGCCGACCACCGCGGCCAAAATCGACTCCTCGGATGCCGGTGCGGTTAGGTCGCCACTTAGCTGTTCCGCCAGAGTAGCGAGGCGTAGATCATGGCCGTCGGGCGCGAGTAATGTCACGCTGGCGGGCTCGCCGTCCGGGCGGCGTGAACACGGGAGAGTCAGGCCGCACAGGCCCAGAAGGTTCACGAAATTGGTATAGGTGCCGAGTATTGAGTTCACACCGACCGGATCGGCCAGCACCTGCTCGACCGTGGCGTTGCGCGGCGCCGTCGGCACGCAGAGGAGATCGACCGAGGCGAGCAGCGGCGCGACCCGTCGGCGCAGGTCGGACAATGCGTATTCCGCGGAAAAGGCGTCGGCGGCGGAGAAATGGCGTGCTTTTTCGATGATCTCGCGGGTAACCGGGTGCAGCGCCTCCGGTTGTTCCTCGATGAAGGGTTGGATCGCCGCATAGCGCTCCGCCACCCATGGTCCCTCATAAAGCAGCTTGGCGATGGCGTGGAGATCGGCGAAGGGTAGTTCCCGAACCGTCATTCCCGCCGAGGTAAGTGATTCCAAGGCCGCCTCGAAGGCCGCCTCGGATTCCTTGCTGCCGTCGAAGACACGGTCCTCCTTTGCCGGCACACCGACCGTCAATCCCTCCACGCCGTGCCAGGGCGGGGCTTGGATGACGTCCCTGCTGTAGGGCTCGGCCTTGTCGAAGCCGCTTGCCGCCTGGAACACCCGCCAGGCGTCCGTCGCGTCGGTCGAAAAGATGGATACGCAATCGAGGCTCCTGCAGGCCGGGACCACTCCGCGCGTGGAAAGCGCGCCGAGGCTGGGCTTGAGCCCGACCAGACCGTTCAGTCCAGCCGGCACTCGGCCCGAGCCGGCCGTATCCGTTCCGAGCGCGAAGGGTACGATTCCGCGCGCAACGGCGACCGCCGAGCCGCTGCTGGAGCCGCCTGGCGCGAGCCTTGGATCAAGGGCGTTGTGGGGCGCGGGATAGGGCGTGCGCAGGCCTACTAGACCAGTGGCGAACTGGTCGAGATTGGTCTTGCCGATGGGGATCGCGCCCGCCGCCTTGAGCTTGGCTATCACCGCGGCATCTTCCGATGGCATAAACGCATAGGCCGGGCAGGCCGCCGTGGTCGGCATGCCGGCAACGTCGATATTGTCCTTCACCGCGAAAGGCACGCCCCAGAGGGGCTTGGCGGCAGGGTCGAACGGTCCGATCGCCTCGATCATGGTGGTCAAAAGCGATTTGTCCGCCAGGTGCAGAAAGATGCCGGCGTCATCGACCTTTTCGAGCCGAGTGATCGCGGCATTGATCAAATCACGCGGGTTCGCGCCGTTGGCATAGGCGGCACGGTAGCCTTGTAGGTCCAACACTAGACGATAACCTTTTCGGTCCGAAGGGAGGGAGGCGGCTCCGGCGAGGATTCCAGGAGTTGGCGCGTGTAATCCATCTGGGGCGCCCTCATCACTTGATTGGTGGGGCCTTCCTCGATGATTTGGCCCGCCCGCATCACCAGCACCCGCTCGCAGAGCAAGTTGACGACGTTTAGGTCATGACTAACGAACAGGTAACTCATGCCGAGATCGGCGCGAAGGTCGGCCAGCAGGTTCAGCACCACCGCCTGGACGGAAACGTCCAGCGCCGCCGTCGGCTCGTCTAGGATCAGGAGCGTCGGGTTCAGCGCGATCGCGCGGGCGATGCCAACGCGGGCCTTCTGTCCTCCGGAAAGTTGATGCGGGAAACGTTGCAGCAGGTTGCGGGGTAGGCCCACCTGGTCGGCCAGTTCCTCCACCCGCGTCCGAATGGCGCCGCTGCCTCTCAGGTCGCTTAGCCGCATGAGCGGATCGGCGATGCAGCGGGCCGCGGTAAAGCGTGGGTTCAAGGAGTCGGTCGCGTCCTGAAACACAAACTGCAGCTTGCCCCGCAGGGGATGTCGGGCGAACCGCGCGGCGGGGACCTGGGAGATTTCCGCGCCGTCGAGGGTGATCGAGCCTTCGGTCGGGTCGAGCAAGCGCATGATCATCATTGAGGTCGTGGACTTGCCACAACCGGACTCGCCGACCAGCCCGACACTCTCGCCGGGCGCGATGGTGAAGCTGATGCCATCGACGGCCTTAAAGCCTTCCGCCCCATCGACCTTTCGTCGCCAGGGAAGCCAAGAGGCTGGCGTGGCCGCCGGAAAAACCTTGGTCAGGCCCTCGACCGATAGCAGTGGCGGCGTGCCCGTCGGCGCTTGCGGCGGTTTTGGGTCCGTTTCGTTCCGGCGCGGATCATCGGGCGGCAGCAGCCCTCTTATGGTCGCGGTCCGTCGCGGCGTCGCTTCGATCAAGGCACGGGTATAGGCCTGGCGAGGCGATGCGAAAAGGTCCGCGACATCGGCCTGCTCTATGACCTCGCCGGTCTTCATCACGATGATGCGCTGGCAATAAGACGCGGCAAGGCCGAGGTCGTGCGTGATCAAAATCGTGGAGAGGCCCCGCGCCACCGTCAAATCCCGGATCATGTCGACGATCGCTTTTTGCGTCGTCACGTCCAGGCCCGTGGTCGGCTCGTCGGCGATCAGGACCTTGGGCTCGCACGCGAGCGCCAGGGCAATGACGACGCGTTGACACATGCCGCCCGACAACTCGTGCGGGTAGGCGTGATAGCGCTGCTCCGGATCGTGGATGCGCACCGTCTCCAGCAATTCAATGGCCCGGCGCTTGGCGGTCGCGCCGACGGCGACCGCGTGTTCGCTCAGAACATCCTCGATCTGCTGCCCGACCTTGCGGATGGGGTTGAGGGCACTCCGCGGGTTTTGGAAGATCATGGAGATCTCGCGACCCCGCACTTCGCGCATGGTACGGTCGGTGGCGCGGCGCAAGTCGATCCCACTGTAGCTCAGCTCGCCATGCGCGATGGTGCCGTTGCCATCGAGGATGCGCATGAGGGCGAATGACGTGACCGACTTGCCGGAACCGGATTCTCCGACGATGCCGAGCGTCTCGCCCCGGGCAAGCGAGAAGGAAACATCTCGCACCGCCGCCACCGTGCCGTCTCGCGTGGAAAACTCTACCGTCAAGTCCTCGACACTGACCAGGGGGGGATGGGCCGGGCTCATGTCCGTCGCCTCGGGTCGATGATATCGCGGAGTGCGTCACCCAGAAGGTTGAAGGTGAAGACCGTCAACATCAACGCGAGGCCCGGGAAGATCGCGAGCCACCATTCGCCGGAGACGATGAAGTTCGCGCCCTCCGCCACCATGATGCCCCATTCCGGCGTCGGTGGGCGCACGCCCAGGCCGATGAAGGACAGGCCCGCGGCATTCAGGATCGCCCAACCCATATTGAGCGACGCCTGCACCGCCATGGGCGGTAGCGCGTTCGGGAACACATGTATCGCGAGGATAAGTAGGTCGCTGTTGCCGGAAAGCTTGGCCGCCTGAACGAAGCCCGCGTGGCGATGGATGGCGGCCTCGGCGCGGGCGACGCGGGCGTAAAAGGGCACGTTGATAATGGCGGTGGCGTAGATAATGTTCTCCACCGTGTTACCCATGGCCGCGACGATCCCCATGGCCAGGACAAACAATGGAAAGGCCATGATCGTATCGATCACGCGGCCGCTGATTCGATCCACCCAGCCGCCGAAATAACCGGCGCTTGTGCCGATCGCGGCCCCGACGAAGAACGACAGCGTTACCGCGGCGACAGAGATCATCAGGTCCAGACGCGCGGCGGCCAGGACCCGGCTGAACACGTCGCGGCCCAATTGGTCGGTGCCGAACCAATGGCTCCAGGATGGGGGTTGCAGGGAGATCGATGCGTTCGTCGCCAGCGGGTCGTAGGGAGCGATGATCGGGCCGAAAACGGCGGCGAACACAATCACGGCGAAACCGATGATGGCGACAATGCTGACCGGGTTCTCGGTCAGGACATAGACCAGATGGCCGCCGGGACGCGCCGTGGTCTTGACGGAGGAGGCCTCGACAGGGGCGGCGGCCTCAGTCATCGGCTCTAATCCGGGGGTCAATCAAGGTATAGGCGATATCGATGACGAGATTGAGCAGCACAAACAAGATGGCCATGGTCAGGACGAAGCCCTGCACCGCCGCGTAGTCCGACACCACCAGGGCATCCACCGCGAAGGAGCCGATGCCTGGCCAGGCGAACACCTTCTCCACCAGAACGTTGGCCCCGAGAGTGAAGGAGAACACCATGCCCAGCGTCGTGATCACCGGAAGCATGGCGTTTCGGAAGGCGTATCGCATCAGGATCACGCGGCGCGATAGGCCGGCGGCGCGCGCGGTGCGGATGAAGTCGCTGGCCAGCGCCTGCAGCATGGCGCCGCGAGTCATGCGGGCGATCGGCGCGAGCGTGAATAGAGCCAAGGTTATCATCGGCAAGATCAGTTGACCCGCCGCAGCGCGGGCCGTCTCCAGATCTCCGTCGAGCAGCGCGTCGATCGTGTAGAATCCCGTTACCGGCGGCGGTGAGAGATACGCGAAATCCAGCCGCCCGATGGGCGCCGGCGCCCAGCCGAACAGATAGTAGAAGAGGAATACCAGCGCGATGCCGGTGAAGAAGGTCGGCAGGGAAACGCCCGCGGTTGCGATAACCCGGCAGAGATGATCGATGGGCCGGCCAGGATTTGTCGCCGCCAGCAGGCCCATGGGAATGGCGATGGCTAGCGAGAGCAGCAGCGCGCCGAGCGTCAATTCCAGCGACGCGGGCAGGCGACGCAATAACTCATCCCGCACTGGTTGACCGGTGGAAAGGGATATGCCGAGATTCCCCGACGCCAGGTCACGCAGATAGAACGCGAATTGCTCCCAAAGCGGCCGGTCGAGACCCA
>JADHLJ010000270.1 GCA_016780745.1 Alphaproteobacteria bacterium
CATCGCCCTGGGGCGTGGTCGCCTTACCGGTCCACATGATATGCGAGAGGCCTTGGATCGCCGGTTCGTCCGGGTGCTCGAAACTATAGGCTTCGTTCATCGCCCGGCGTAGCTCGCGCGCCATGTCGACCAGTTCCGAGGCCTTGTAATCCGCCATGTCGGAGAAGTTCTCCTGCGGCTCGACAATGGCGTAGAAGTTCCCGCCATAGGCCACGTCGACGGTAAGCCGCCCCAGATGCGGGGAGGTAATCTCCAGATCGCGAGCATGTAGATACGAGGCGACATTGGTGAGTTTCACCCAGTCGACATGCGCGCCGTCCATGCCGTATTCGGCGACGATCCGGCCCGCCGGCGCATCGAGAATCAGGCGACCTGGCGTCGCGGGCTGGGCGAGGCCGCGCTCGATCGCCACGGTGACGGTGCCGATGGTCCCGTGTCCACACATGGGCAGACATCCGGAGGTCTCGATGAACAGAATGCCGGCATCGCAGTCATCGCGGGTCGGCGGCATCAGGATCGAACCCGACATCATGTCATGGCCGCGCGGCTCGAACATCAGACCGGTCCGGATCCAGTCCAGGTTCTCCAGAAAATAGGCGCGCCGCTCGATGGCGCTGTCTCCGGGCAGCCAGGGCGCGCCGCCGGCGACCACGCGCACCGGATTGCCGCAGGTATGCGCGTCGACGCAGAAGAAAGTATGGCTCGGCATGACGATCCCCGGAGCGTGGCGAGAAAGTGTCCGATTGTACCTTTTCGCCTTCGGATTGCCATCCTTTCGCCCAGACCTTAGGTTTCCCTGGCCGCCGTCGTTAATCAATCTGGAGACCGTTTCATGCGGCCACTATCGGTTCTTTTGTCGGGCGGCATCCCACATGCCCTCGCTCTCGTCGCGCTTATCCTGTTCACGGCGCCAAGCGCTGACGCGCAAGTTCAGCCCCGTCACGACGAGATCGTGCTGCAATTGTCGGCCGAGGAATGGGTCGAGACCAAGACCGCGCGGGTTGTAATCGCGGTCGATCTGGCGATCAGCGCCGGACAGTTCGGTCAGGCGCGCGCCGAGGTCGAGGGTGATTTGCGCGCGATCTCGCCCAAGGGCGTTTGGCGGCTCACCCAGTTCAACAAACTGCGTGACGAGGCGGGTTACGAGCGCTGGCGATTGCTCGCCGAGTCGCGCTTACCCGGCAAGGTGCTCTCATCGCTCGGCGCGACGGTGAAGAATGTCAGCCGGTCGGGCCGCGCGTTTCGCCTTCAGGCGATCGACTACACGCCAACCCTGGCGGAACGCGAGGCGGCGCGGGCAGCCCTGCGGGCGAGGCTTTATGCCGAGGCCGGGCGCGAGGTCGCGGCGATCAACATGGCCTTTCCAGGCCGCGATTTCCGCATAGGACATGTCGATTTCACCGGCCAGGTGATGATGGGGCGCCCGATGATGGACAATGCCAGGGCCACCCGCGTGATGTCCGCCCAATCCAAGGCCGCGCCGACGACGGCGGTGGCGGAGAAGCTTACCGTCGATGCTCGTGTTATCGTGGCCGCCAAGGCACCCTAAACCCAAAGGCGTCCCACTTGGTGGCGCCCAATTCAGGAGAGACGCGTGAGCAAGGGATTGTTGATCGTGACCGGCGGGAGCCGGGGGATTGGCGCCGCGACGGCGATCAAGGCGGCGGCGGAAGGCTGGGATGTGGCGGTGAATTACGCCCGCGATGCCCAGGCCGCCGACCGGGTCGCACTGAGGGTGCGCGAGGCTGGTCAAAAGGCCATCACCGTGCAGGGCGACATGAACGAGGAAGCCGATATCCTCAGGCTCTTCCAGACCGCCGAGGCGGAGCTTGGCCCGGTCAAGGGCTTGGTCAACAGCGCCGGAACCACCGGCATGGGCACTCGGGTCGAGGACATGTCGGCGGATGCGATGCGCGGGGTGATCAACCTTAACGTCATCGGGCTGATGCTGTGCAGCCGCGAGGCGGTGCGGCGGATGTCGACCAAGAATGGCGGCACCGGCGGGCGGATCGTCAATCTGGCCTCGGCCGCCTCGCGTCTCGGCGGGCCTAATGAGTTTGTCCACTACGCCGCCTCCAAGGGCGCCGTCGATTCCTTTACCCTGGGCCTGTCGCGCGAGGTCGCGGCCGAGGGGATTTTGGTGAACGCCGTCTCTCCCGGCATGATCGATACCGAGATCCATGCCTCGGCGGGACTGCCGGATCGGGCGGTTAACGCGGTGCCGAACATTCCGATTCGCCGCGTCGGTCAGCCGGAGGAGGTCGCCGACGTCATCGTCTGGCTCCTTGGGGATGCGTCGACCTATTGCGCCGGCGCGATCGTGGATGTGACCGGCGGTCGTTGAAGGTGGGTTCTTAAGTATGAGCGCCAAGGACGGACCGCTTATCCGGTACGAGGCTTTGCTTGCCTCCGGCGAGGTCAACCCCGACCCGGCGCAGCGCCACGCGGTGGAAATGCTTCAGGAAATGCATGCGCATCTCGATGGCTATCGACCGGCCTCGACGAAGACCGGTTGGGCCGAGCGGTTCGGGTTCTCCAAGCGGAGCGCGGTGGAAGCGCCGCGCGGCTTGTACATTCACGGCGCGGTCGGTCGCGGTAAATCCATGCTGATGGATCTGTTCTTCGACTGCGTCGCCGTCGAGCGTAAGCGCCGGGTGCATTTTCATGAATTCATGCAGGAGGCGCATGAGCTGATTCATGAATGGCGACAATCCAACAAGGTCTCTAAAACGGCGGAACCGATTCGCCCGACCGCCGCCAAGCTGGCCGATCGTAACTGGTTGCTCTGTTTCGATGAGTTCGAGGTCCGGGATATCGCCGACGCGATGATCGTCTCGCGACTGTTCCACGCGATGTTCGAACTTGGCGTGGTGGTGGTCGCGACCTCGAACCGGCATCCGAACGACCTCTACAAGGACGGGCTGCAGCGCGACCTGTTCCTGCCCTTCATCGCGATCCTTCAAAAGCGGTTGGAGGTGCTGCATCTGGCCGATGGCAGGGACTATCGTTTGGACCGTCTCAAGGGTATGAGCGTCTATCACACGCCGACCGGTGTCGAGGCCGACCGAGCCCTGGACGAGGCTTTCGAGGATCTGACCGACGGTCGGCCCGGCAAACCCGAGCGTCTGGCTTTTCGGGGGCGCGAGATCTTGGTGCCCAGGGCGGAGGGCGCGGTGGCGCGCTTCGGTTTCGCGGATCTTTGTGAATCGCCCCTCGGCCCCGGCGATTTTCTGGAGATCGCCAAACGCTACCGATCGATCTTGATTTCCGACGTGCCGGTGATGAATAGTGAGCGGCGGGATTCCGCGCGCCGTTTCATGACCATGATCGACACATTCTACGACAACCATATCCACCTGATGCTATCCGCGGACGCGCCGCCGCAGGGGCTCTATTCCGGCGATGATTGGGGTTTTGAGTTTGACCGCACAATCTCCCGTCTGATGGAAATACAGTCTGCGGACTATATCGAGTCGGCACGTTCGGAAGTGACGGAAGCTGCCTAGGAGAAAGCAAAAAAAGCTTTGAACGCGTGGGAAAAAACACAAGATGGTTGAATCTCGCGTAAAATGCTGTTTAAATTCGGACTAATATTGGGGCGGCGCGCTTAGACCTCCAACACAAAGCGCCGAATAGGGTTTTGCTAGATACCATTAACTCGCATCGCCACGCGGATACCGGTTCCGCGGACGCATTGGTTACCGATTACGATCGCGATTCGATCCATACCCTGCCTCTGGGTACGGTTCCGATTAAGGATTCAGGCCTTAGCAAGGCGCGGCTGATCAAGAACGTCCGCCTGGAAACGCAGATCGAATTGTATCGCGAATCCGGCATGGGCAGCGCCCAGATCAGCGTCGATGAGATTCCGAATTTCTTTCACGGCGACCCCGACGGCTTGGCCGATGACATCGCGGTGCTCAAGAAGCTTGAGGCGCTGAAAAGCTTTGATTGCTATTCCCTGCGCCGCGGTTTTCGCGAGGCCGGTGTCAAGGTCGATAGCGGCGAGGGTCTGTCGCTCTCCAGCGCCAAGCGGCGTGAGCTTTTTCCGTTCATGCGTAATCTGACCCGCCCGCTGATCCGCTATATTTACGGCGGCAAGCATTTGGATGTGAATGACACCCAGGCGCTGATGGAGCTGATTTCCAGCCCGGATCAACGGGCTGTGCGCTCGCGCCTGGAAGGCATGGCCAGCGCGCTGGACACGACTATAGACGATCTGCCGAACCTGCTGGAGGATTTCGGCGACACCTTCATGTCGTTGTCCTACTACCGCAGCTATTTCGTCTATGTGGTTCCGAAACTGGACATGATGGTCGAGTGGATGCGTGAGGTCGCCGGTAGCCCGATGCTGCGAAACGACTCGCGGATGCAGCAGAATTTCAAGGGCATTGAACAGGTTCTGACCTTCCTGTCGAAAAACGTGACCCGCCGGTTCAATCAGTTCGACAAGAACATTGTGATCGACTGGGACAAGGTGACCATCAGTACCTTCAATCAAGTGCGCAAACTGATCACCACGCATCACGCCTCGCTGGCCGAGGTGTTGTGCGGTTTGACCGTCAAGGTCTATGAATGGGAGAACGCCTTCCCGAACCGAGGCGGCAGTCCCGACCGTCGCGCCGATTTCCTGCTCTCGGAAATCAAGCCTGGCCTTGATGGTCTGCACCGCATTGAGCGGGCGGCGCCGCGCTTCTAGTCAAAAAACCTGCTTTTGGGCGATGTTCCGAGCGGCGATGACCTTGCCGCCGTCACGGAATCGCGCTAAACCGCGCCGCGACTGGACGTCATGGCCTTGGGGGCCGGTCCGGATTGGTTTCAAACGTAACATTTGACACTGGAGACTGGCATGGCCCGCAATAAAATCGCGCTGATCGGCGCTGGCAATATCGGTGGCACGCTCGCGCTGCTGGCCGGACTTAAGCAACT
Organism: Alphaproteobacteria bacterium; assembly: GCA_016780745.1. Taxonomy (GTDB): domain Bacteria; phylum Pseudomonadota; class Alphaproteobacteria; order Thalassobaculales; family Thalassobaculaceae; genus JADHLJ01. The sequence goes on from JADHLJ010000270.1 coordinate 4,930, forward strand.
GGGCGATGTGGTGCTTTTCGATGTCGTCGAGGGCATGCCCCAGGGCAAGGCGCTGGATATCGCCGAGGCCTCTCCGGTTGAGCGCTTCGACGCCAACGTCACGGGCGCGAATGACTACGCCGCCCTTCAGGGCGCCGATGTGGTGATCGTCACCGCCGGCATCGCCCGCAAGCCGGGCATGAGCCGCGACGATCTGATCGGTACCAACTTCAAGGTCATGGGCGCTGTCGGCGAAGGCATCAAGAACAACTGCCCCGACGCTTTCGTGATCTGCATCACCAACCCGCTCGACGTGATGGTCGGGGTTCTGCAAAAGGCCTGTGGCTTGCCCACCAACCGGGTGGTCGGCATGGCCGGCGTGCTGGACAGTGCGCGGTTCCGCTACTTCCTCGCCGAGGAATTCAATGTCTCCGTCGGCGACGTCACCGCCTTCGTGCTCGGCGGCCATGGCGATACCATGGTGCCGCTGGTTCGCTATTCGGCGGTTGCCGGTATTCCGGTTCCCGACCTGATCAAGATGGGCTGGAGCACCCAGGAGAAGATCGACCAGATCGTCCAACGCACCCGCGATGGCGGCGCCGAGATCGTCGGTTTGCTGAAGACCGGCTCGGCCTTTTACGCGCCTGCCTCCTCCGCCATCGAAATGGCCGAGGCGTATCTGCTGGACCAGAAGCGGGTGCTGCCCTGCGCCGCCTATGTCGAGGGTCAATACGGCCTGGACGGCCTCTATGTCGGCGTGCCGGCGGTGATCGGCGCCGGTGGCATCGAGCGGGTTGTCGAAATCCAGATGAACGCCGACGAGCAGGCGATGTTCGATCATTCCGTCGCGGCGGTCGTCGAGTTGAACGAGGTCGCGGCGAAACTCTAGGCCAAGATCGCGAAATCGTGGTCGAATTAGGCGGCACGCCGGTTGCGTGGGGTCGGCGCGCCGCCTAAAGTAGCTATAAGAATCGCGCCACATTTGGAACGCAATATGACGCGGGTGAAACAACGCATCGTTGTCGGCGATCACCAAGGTTCCATCGCACGCGATGATCGTTCGGCGTCCGCGATCAGCGAGAACGAGCTCGAATGAACATTCACGAGTATCAGGCCAAGCAACTCCTGGCCAAATTTGGTGTCGCTGTGCCGGATGGCGGTGTCGCCTATACGCCGAAGGAAGCCAAGACCGTCGCCGACCGATTGGACGGGCCGGTCTATGTGGTGAAATCCCAGATCCACGCGGGTGGCCGCGGCGCCGGGCGTTTCAAGGGCAACGAGGGTGGCAAGGGCGGCGTCCGTATCGTGAAAAGCGCCGAGGGTGTGCGCGCCAACGCCGAGGAAATGCTGGGCGGCGTGCTTGTCACCAAGCAAACCGGGCCAGCCGGCAAGGAGGTCAAGCGCCTCTATATCGAAGCCGGCTGCGACATCGCCCGGGAGCTTTATCTATCCTTCCTGGTCGATCGGGCCACCAGCAAGGTCACCGTCATCGCCTCGACCGAGGGTGGGATGGAAATCGAGGAGGTTGCCGAGGCGACGCCCGAGAAGATCATAACCGTACCGATCGACCCGGTCACGGGGTTGCGGGCGCACCATGCCCGAAGCATCGCCTTTGGCCTGGGCTTGGAGGGCAAGCAGGTCGGCTCGGCGGTGAAGTTTCTTCAAGCCATGTATCGGGTGGTCGTCGACCTCGACGCCTCGATGGTCGAGATCAATCCGCTGGTGGTGACCGGCGCCGGCGAGGTTCTGGCGCTCGACGCCAAGATGAATTTCGACGACAACGCGCTTTACCGACACCCGGATATCGCCGAGCTGCGGGACGAGGACGAGGAAGATCCGGCGGAGCTTGAGGCCGCCCAGCATGAGCTGAACTACGTCAAGCTGGATGGCAGCATCGGCTGCATGGTCAATGGCGCCGGCCTGGCGATGGCGACCATGGACATCATCAAGCTGTATGGCGGCGATCCCGCGAACTTCCTGGATGTCGGTGGCGGCGCCACCAAGGAACGGGTGACGGCGGCATTCAAGATCATTCTCTCGGATCCCAATGTCGAGGGCATCCTGGTGAACATCTTCGGCGGCATCATGCGCTGTGATGTGATCGCCGAGGGCGTCGTGGCGGCGGCCCGCGAGGTCAGCCTGCACGTGCCCCTGGTGGTGCGGCTCGAAGGCACCAATGTCGAGCTTGGAAAGAAGATCATGGCCGATAGCGGTCTGCCGATTGTCTCCGCCGATAATCTGGGCGATGCCGCCGAGAAGATTGTCACGGCCGTGAAGGAGGCCGCGTAATGGCCGTTCTCGTCGGGAAAGA